>NZ_BAAGZD010000040.1:0-1251 GCF_054778895.1 Spirosoma fluminis | reverse complement strand
TTATAGTACGTTTGAGCTGGTTTGAAAAATACTCTAAAAACAGTTATTCTACTGTGATTTGAGCCACCAGCGCGGGAAAGTCCGTAGTGTTATTAGCCAAACCTGTTTAACATGTTTTTGACTCCCGCTGGTGAATTTAAAGCCTGAACAGTTCAATTGGTGAAAAACCGCGTCTGCTATGCAAGGGTCTAAAATTCATGGCGTCAATTCACGGTTAATCTTTTCTTTCTTCCCTTTTGTAAACACCTTTTCGAATGACAACTTACATTGGTATTGACGTATCTAAAGATAGCCTATCGGTGGCTATACCAAAACCAACTACAGGTTGGACAGTATGTAGCTATGCCAATACACCGGATGGCATTCGGTCGCTTTTAAACCAACTTCCTAATCAGGCCCATTGTGTTCTGGAAGCGACAGGCTCTTATTCCGTTTTAGTGACCTATATGCTTACCCAAGCTAAAGTGGCAATTTCAGTCATTAATCCTAAGCAAAGCCACCACTTTGCCAAGATGCACTTATCCGTCACCAAGACCGATCCGCAAGATGCCGTTCTACTATCTGAGTATGGCAGAATGACACAACCAGCTATATATCAAATTAGTAGCGATAGCCTATTGTTGCTTAGGCAGAAACGAACGTTACTAAGACAATATCAGAAACAACGGGTAGTCCTGCTGAACTTACTCGAATCGTTTCAACCTTTGCCCTTGAAAGATCCTACCGTTCAGCATAGTTTACAAGAGATGATTGCTCATTTCCAGGCGGCTATTGCTCAATTAAAGACAGAAATCAATCAGGTTTGTCAAGCTGATTTCGCCGACCAGTACAAGCGGTTACGGTCCATAAAAGGGATTTCTGACGCTGTCGCCACGGCCTTAATTGAAACCACGAATGGCTTTCGGGACTTTACATCCGCTAAGGCCCTAGCTAAGTTTATCGGCGTTGCTCCCATTATCTACCAATCAGGGAAAGTGGGGATTACAAAGGGGATTAACCGCTCCGGGGATGCTCATTTAAGGGGTCAGCTATATATGGCGAGCCTGTCGGCGATTCGCTACAATAAAGCTTGCCGAGAGTGTTATCAGCGACTTAAAGCTGCTGGTAAAGTGACTAATGTGGCATTAATGGCGGTGGTCAACAAACTGCTTCGCCAGGCGTATGCAGTGGTTAAATTCAACGAAGACTATGATCCGAATTATCAGCCCGTTATACGCTCTTTAACTTGACTTTTAACACAGTTCATGTTAA
>NZ_BAAGZD010000039.1:0-4587 GCF_054778895.1 Spirosoma fluminis | reverse complement strand
TAAGCAGTTACGTGGAATATAACTTATAATACTAATTAAGAATATGATTGTCGTACTTTAGCCTACTGAACTACGCTGACGAAATCACCCAAGATTTACCCTACCTGCAACTACTTGAAAAACAACAGACCAAAGCGCAACTCCGAGACTATGTCCGTTTTCTACGGCTGTTAAAGGCAGCAGAGTGTTCGACCCAGGAAGCAGCCGCTAACCAGGTTAATCTGAGCCTTAGACAGGCACAACGACTTTGGAAACGCTATCGAAAGGATGGACTCGACTCGCTGATCCAAACTCGACAGCATGGCTATATGGGTAAACTATCGACCGCGCAAATGAGTCGATTACGCCAATTTCTCTTTGACGATCAAGCCCAAACCTTAGCTGACATTCAGGCTTATTTAGCGGGTAGTCTGGGGGTTAAGTACACCATTGGCGGGGTAAGTGATCTGAGTAAACGACTGAAAATAAAACGCAAAACGGGTAGACCTGTCAATGTCAGACAACAACCCGGGGCGATTGAGTTTTTTAAAAAGATTTAGCGACTTGCGGGCCGACTTTGCGGATCATGCTATCTTTTTTCATGATGAATTACGGGGGGGCACTCGGACTGAATTGGCTTGTAAATGGAGTCCAATGGGTCACCGACCTGTCGCACCGGTAAAAATTGGCTATCAGAGTGTCTATTTATATCTCACCCTTTGTCCCTTCAATGGGGAAGGTTTTGCCGCTTTTTTACCAAAGCTCAACGGGGAACAGTTTAGCTGGTTTGTTACTCAAGTTCAGGGCTGTGTGGATCAAAAAAGTCTTTTTATTGCTGACGGAGCTACCGCCCACAAGCGCGAATTTTTTGATCCTCAAAAGCTTGTCTTTGAGCGCTTACCTGCCGCTTGCCCCGAATTAAATCCAGTGGAGCGGTTTTTCAAGGAAGTGCGTAAATACCTGAAGAATAAAGTTTTCGAAACGTTGGATCAAGCTCAACAGCGAATCCAAGAAGTGGTTGAGCGTTTATCTAGTCAGGTGGTCTCGTTAACATGTTTTCCTTATATAAGAAATACGACACATAGTTTCTGAATTAGTATAACTTAATCCTTTACTTGATTTTTAGGAAGATATTAATACATTTGATACCTATTTGCTCCTTACTGTCAGTAACTTACGCTCTATCCATACGATACACAGGCCCTACCTTCTTTATATCTTCAAGAAGCCATGGTTTATGGATACGCGCTTGACCCTTCGCTTTCCCCTGTTGTCTAGTCTTCCTCAGGCTGAGCATTGGTTAACCATGCAAATCAATCTGGGAATGGCCCCAGCCACTATTGACGCCTATAGCCGGGCCCTGGTGGACTACTTCCAGTTTTGTCAGCAACGAGCCGTATCAATTGAAGCGGCAAACCGCGAACACATTGCCGCTTACGTTCATCAACTGGCGACCCGACCACTAACTCACCCTTCTGCTAAGCAACGGATTGGCTTGGCCAATGCCACCATGCAGCAACGACTGGTCGCGGTTCGATTGTTTTATGACTATTTAGTGGAAGAGACAGTTCGTGTCGATAATCCCGTACGACGAGGGGTATACACCCCTAATAAAGGCTTTGGTGGTACTCGGGAGCGGGGGCTAATTCCCCACTACCAAAAGCTTCCCTGGATTCCCACCGATGAGCAGTGGGTCACCCTATTGGAGGCGGTGCGTCAGGAGCCCCTACGCAACCAACTCATGTTTGCTTTATCCTACGATGCAGGCCTGCGTCGGGAAGAAGTTTGTACCCTCCAAACAGGCGATATTGACCCATCCCGGTGTTTGCTAACCTTACGGGCTGAGATCACCAAAGGGAAACGAAGTCGGGTTGTTCCCTATTCGTGGGCTACCAGCCAACTCTACAAGGCTTATCTGCACCAGCGACAGCAGCTTAGCCGCCAGCGAGGACCTTTATTCTTATCCGAGTCACGACGCAATCATGCTCAGCCGATCAGCATCTGGACCTGGGCCAAGGTTATTCAGGGTATCGCCCGACGGGCTGATTTACCGCCGTTCACGGCCCACACCCTGCGGCACCTGTGTTTGACCGATTTGGCCCGGGCGGGTTGGGACATTCATCAGATTGCCCTCTTTGCCGGACATCGCCATACCGATAGCACGCTGTTGTATATCCACTTAAGTGGACGAGACTTAGCCAACCGCGTAGCCCAGAGTATGACGGCCATCCATCAATGGCGAATCGACTTATTACACCAGATGACCTCATCGGTCCTATAAGCTCGTACCCGTATGGACATCGATCGATCGACAAGCTGGTTGGGACTTGAGCCACCCCCTGACCTGAGTACCTCTTTAACCCAGGCCGAGCAGGACGCCTTAGCCGAACGCTATCGCTATAAACAGACACCCCGATCCCGCCAGATCGCTCGTTGTAACACCCGGTTACAGCGGCTGATTACGCCTATTGATTTGATCAGGAACCATATGGGTAGTAGCCGGGCGGATTACCTGACAACGCTACAGGTACTACTGGAGGAGATGCATCAGCGACAAATACCCTGGTGGAGCTGGACCGAAAAACAGTGGAGCCAGACGCTGGCAACCAACCGGACTGAGTTTGTCAGACGCCATCAGTATCAGAATACCAACGCCCGGAAGTTGCTGTTAGCCTGTGCTTACATGCCGGGTAATTTTAATGCCTTCCATACGTACGGGCATTTTGTACAACTGGCTTTTGCTAAACACATGTTTGGGGAGCAGTCGGTTCAACAGGCCCTGCAAACGCTCACCGATGAGCTGCGTCAGATGGGCTTGGGACCGGCACTTACCAAGCATTTTATTCCCCAGGTGCTAGGGTATGCGCTGCTGCTGGCGCGTAGCCCTCGGCTCAATGACTTATCAACGCCCTTACTGGAGCGGGTCCGTAGTGAAATGGCTCCTTCCTCCCGCCGGCCGTGTGTTCCCTTTTCCCGAGCCTTGTGTCGGTTAGGCATTCTAAGCCGACCGCTGGCCAATGCCCCAGGGGGTGTGCACCCCCGAGGCGGTATCGGGGATACGGTTTCCGACGAATGGCTAGGCTGGTGTGAACGCTGGTTAGCTACCTCGACGCAGTCATCTAAAACCAGGGCCAGCAAGTTTACCATCCTGATGAAAGCGGGGCGATGGTTAGCGGCCACTTATCCCACCATCACCAGTCCAGCCCAGTGGACGCGTGACTTAGCCACCCAATGGGTAGCTGCCGTGGATCGGATGACGGTTGGCGACTGGGTGCATCCCGATACGAAACTACCCGCCAGGCAGCTTGGCAAGCCCATTCGACCCAATACCAAAGCGACCTTTTTAGCGACGGTCCGTACGTTTCTGATTGACTGTCAACAATGGCAGTGGATGCCAGCCCACTTCGATCCCCGTCGAAGTGTCATTACCCCCCGCTCGGTACAGGCCCTGCGAGGGCCTAACCCTCGGGTAATCAGTGAGGCAACCTGGGCCAAATTGATGGGAGCGGGCCTGACACTCATGGCGGACGACCTGCCTCTCTGCCAGGCGTATTATCGGGGCAAGAATCATTCCCGTCCCATGCCCTGGTATCCCCTGGAACTGGTTCGGGCGCTGACCCTGATCTGGTTGTTTGCCGGGCTACGTTCGGATGAGATCTACCGGCTACGGGTGGGTTGCATTCGCTGGCAGACGGTTGAGGAACCCAACCCGACCAAAACCGTTGGTTCTCGCTCGGTTTGTCTACTGGAAGTGCCAATTAATAAAACCAGTACGGCTTTTGTCAAACCCGTTGACCGGCTGGTGGGCGAAGCCATTGAGGCTTGGGAACGCCTGCGACCCGCAGCGGTTGCCAGTTGGGATGCCAAAACGGGAGAGACCGTTCAGTTCCTGTTTATCTACCGGGGCAAACGAGTGGGGCAATCGTACATCAATGACACGGTGATTCCTATGCTTTGTCGGAAAGCCGGCGTACCCGAAGTGGATGCCCGTGGCCCCATTACCAGCCACCGGGCCCGGTCAACCATTGCGACTCAGCTCTACAATGCCCGCGAACCCATGTCCTTGTTTGAACTACAGGCCTGGCTGGGCCATCGGTCCCCAACGGCCACTCAACATTACGCCACCATCACGCCGACTAAACTGACGAAAGCCTATCAGGATGCGGGTTATTTTGACCGCAACGTTCGCATGATCGAGGTCCTGCTGGATCAGGACGTCATTCAGAGCGGGGCTGCTGCTCAGGGAACCCCCTGGAAGTATTACGATCTGGGCCATGGTTATTGTACTTATGACTTTTTTGATCAGTGTCCTCACCGGATGGCCTGCGCCAAGTGTTCGTTCTACCGGCCTAAAGAGTCAACAAAAGGTCCGTTGCTGGAAGGCAAGCGCCATTTGCAACGCATGTTGCAGGCCGTTCCTCTCTTAGACGATGAGCGAGCGGCTGTAGAAGAGGGCGTTGAGGCCATGGACAAGCTTTTGCAACGGCTGGCTCACGTTCCCACCCCTAGCGATCAGGCTCCTACTTTATTGACAGACTTGATTCCCTTTCCCGCTATTCAAACCGCTACCTAAACGACTATTATTTTGCTCTTTTATATTCCACATAA
>NZ_BAAGZD010000038.1:0-572 GCF_054778895.1 Spirosoma fluminis | reverse complement strand
GCATGTCATCTACTAACCTCACGCTTGGCGATCAAGTGTACTTCCCCTTCGTCGAGAAGCCCATCGCCTTTGAAGGACGAGAATCCGACAACCCCCTGGCCTTTAAGTTCTACCAGGCTGACCGAACCATTCTCGGTCAGCCCATGAAAGAGCTGTTCCGATTCGCCGTCGCCTACTGGCATACATTCACCGGCACCGGCAGCGACCCCTTCGGACCCGGCGTCAAGCACTTCCCCTGGGATGCCAACCCCGACCCCCTCACCGCGGCCCACCACAAGATGGATGCCGCCTTCGAGTTCATCACCAAGATCGGCATGGACTACTACTGCTTCCACGATGTGGACGTGGCCCCCGAAGGAAACTCGAATGCCGAGTTTGAAGCCAACTTCCGCAAAATTGTCGACTACGCCAAGCAGAAGCAGGCCGCCAGTGGGGTCAAGCTCCTGTGGGGGACGGCTAACCTCTTCTCCCATGAGCGCTACATGAACGGGGCTTCGACCAACCCCGACTTCCAGGTGCTGGCCCACGGGGGCTGGCAGGTCAAGAACGCCATCGATGCCACCATCGAGCTG
>NZ_BAAGZD010000037.1:0-3190 GCF_054778895.1 Spirosoma fluminis | reverse complement strand
GGCTTAGGGTGAAAAGCAAGTAGAAGAGTTGCTCAAGAGTTGAACTATAAGCGTGAGAACACGCAGCAAAAGGGCGTCTGGGGGATGCCTAAGGCTTCTGGTGGCGATGAAGGACGTGGCAAGCGACGAAACGCTTAGGGGACCCGCTGGCAGGGGCTGATCCTAAGGTGTCCGAATGGGGCAACCCACTGTCTTGAAGAGGCAGTACCCTACGGGGGGCAAACGCGGTGAACTGAAACATCTAACTAGCCGCAGGAAGAGAAAACAAACAAGTGATTCCCTGAGTAGTGGCGAGCGAACGGGGAACAGCCCAAACCAGTTGTGTTACGGCACAGCTGGGGTAGTAGGACCCGACATCAAGCCAGCAATCGAACTGAAATGACTTGGGAAAGTCAACCATAGAGGGTGAGAGTCCCGTACGGGTCAGTGCGCTGGTGGGTTGGGGATCCTGAGTAGGGGGGGACCGGAGAAATCCCCTCTGAATCGGCCGGCACCATCCGGTAAGGCTAAATACAACCAGAAGACCGATAGTGCAGAGTACCGTGAGGGAAAGGTGAAAAGTACGGGGAGTACCCGGGTGAAATAGATCCTGAAACCAGGCGCTTACAAGCGGTCGGAGCCTCCAGTGTGGGGTGACGGCGTGCCTTTTGCATAATGAGCCTACGAGTAACCGTCACTGGCGAGGTTAAGTACGTGGACGTACGGATCCGAAGCGAAAGCGAGTCTGAACAGGGCGCTTAGTCAGTGGGGGTTGACGCGAAACTTGGTGATCTACCCGTGGCCAGGCTGAAGGGGTGGTAACACACCGTGGAGGGCCGAACCGATAAGCGTTGAAAAGCTTCCGGATGAGCTGCGGGTAGGGGTGAAAGGCCAATCAAACTGAGAAATAGCTCGTACTCTCCGAAATGTTTTTAGGAACAGCGTTCAGTGTTACTGTCTGTGAGGTAGAGCCACCAACAGGATGCGGGGGAGTCACATCCTACCAACTTCTGATGAACTCCGAATGCGCAGAGAGGTGCTGGGCAGTGAGGGGCAGGGTGCTAAGGTCCTGTTCCGAGAGGGGAACAACCCAGACCATCAGCTAAGGTCCCCAAGTGTGTGCTAAGTTGAACAAAGGCGGTCCGGCTGCTGAGACAGCCAGGAGGTTGGCTTGGAAGCAGCCATTCCTTTAAAGAGTGCGTAACAGCTCACTGGTCGAGCGGGGCGGGCGTCGATAATAAACGGGCATCAAGCACACCACCGAAGCTATGGACATACACTTGGAGTGTATTGTGGTAGGAGAGCATTCTATAGGGGGTGAAGTTGTGGCGTGAGCCATGGTGGACCGTATAGAAAAGCAAATGTAGGCATAAGTAACGAGAATGAGGATGAGAACTCCTCACACCGAAAGGCTAAGGTTTCCTCCGCGATGGCAGTCAACGGAGGGTTAGTCGGGGTCTAAGGGGCAGCCGAAGGGTGGGTCCTGAGGGGAAGTGGGTTAATAGTCCCACACTATCTATGCAGGAAGAACCATGACGGAGCGTCGGGGGTGCTACGTCCGGACGGAAGTGGGCGTTGAGGTGAGGCTTCGGCTGATCCGAAGGACTGAAGAGGCTTCCAAGAAAAGTGGTTGTTCGTTAAGCGCATGGATACCCGTACCGCAAACCGACACAGGTAGCTGGGCAGAATATGCTAAGGTGCGCGAAAGAATCATGGTTAAGGAACTCGGCAAGATGACCCTGTAACTTCGGGAGAAGGGGGGCCTACCCAGCAATGGGAGGTTGCAGAGCAAAGGCCCAGGCGACTGTTTACCAAAAACACAGGACTCTGCTAAAATGAAAGTTGACGCATAGGGTCTGACACCTGCCCGGTGCTGGAAGGTTAAGGGGGGAGCTTAGGGGGTAACTCCGAGGGTTTGAACTGAAGCCCCAGTAAACGGCGGCCGTAACTATAACGGTCCTAAGGTAGCGAAATTCCTTGTCGGGTAAGTTCCGACCTGCACGAATGGTGTAACGATCTGGGCACTGTCTCAACCATGAGTTCGGTGAAATTGTAGTAGCGGTGAAGATGCCGCTTACCCGCCACGGGACGGAAAGACCCCGTGCACCTTTACTACAGCTTAACATGGATCGCCGGTCAGGTATGTGTAGGATAGGCGGGAGGAGTTGAAGCGGTGTCGCCAGGCATCGTGGATCCGCCCTTGAAATACCGCCCTTGGCTGACTGGCGGTCTAACTCCGGTGAGGAGAACAGTGTTTGGTGGGTAGTTTGACTGGGGTGGTCACCTCCGAAAGGGTAACGGAGGTTTCCCAAGGTTTGCTCATGCCGGACGGTAATCGGCAGGGGAGTGCAATAGCAGAAGCAAGCTTGACAGTGAGGCCTACAAGCCGATCTGGTGCGAAAGCAGGGTATAGTGATCCGGTGGTTCCGCATGGAAGGGCCATCGCTCAAAGGATAAAAGGTACGCCGGGGATAACAGGCTGATCTCCCCCAAGAGCTCACATCGACGGGGAGGTTTGGCACCTCGATGTCGGCTCGTCACATCCTGGGGCTGGAGAAGGTTCCAAGGGTTCGGCTGTTCGCCGATTAAAGTGGCACGCGAGCTGGGTTCAGAACGTCGTGAGACAGTTCGGTCCCTATCTGTGGTGGGCGTGGGATGACTGCGGGGGTCTGTCCTTAGTACGAGAGGACCGGGATGGACATACCGCTGGCGGATCGGTTGTTTGGCCGCAGGCACGGCCGAGTAGCTACGTATGGTTAAGATAAGCGCTGAAGGCATCTAAGTGCGAAACTGGCCCCAAGATGAGTCATCTGCGAAAGGGTTGTGCGAGACGAGCACGTGGATAGGCGGCAGGTGTACGCGGTGAGAGCCGTTGAGCTGAGCCGTACTAATGAGCCCGGGCGCGTGTTTAACGGTTATGGGACAGACTTTGAGCAGGTCGAGTACGAAGTGAATCACCAGGTCTTTCTCTGTGGGGCAAACGACAAAGGGCATTGTTGGTTGGGGCAGGTCTCCGATCGACGAAGGAACATACAGGTTGGTGCTGGTAAGGCGGGTGAACACCTCTTCCATTCCGAACAGAGCCGTTAAGCCCCGTACTGCCGATGGTACTGCTGTCACAAGCGGGAGAGTAGGAAGGTGCCACCTGGTGTCATTGTAAAGGCGATAGCCCATCCCGGAAGGGGTGGGCTATCGCCGTTTATAGGGTTTT
>NZ_BAAGZD010000036.1:2947-227489 GCF_054778895.1 Spirosoma fluminis | reverse complement strand
GGTACTGCTGTCACAAGCGGGAGAGTAGGAAGGTGCCACCTGGTGTCATTGTAAAGGCGATAGCCCATCCCGGAAGGGGTGGGCTATCGCCGTTTATAGGGTTTTATGAAGAAGACTGAAGTCGTTCTAGTTTAGCTAATTAATAAAATTATACAACTTTAAAAAGCAGCGATGTTATGCGCTTGGAAGTCAGGCAAGGTAATCTTAGCTAACAATTGTTCTTCTAAAAGATTAGCCCACTCATTCATATAGGCTACTACGTCATTACGGACATTGTGCCTAAGAAAGCGCTTCTCAATTGGAAAACGAGTTAATACTTGTCGATCATTCAGTTTCTCAAGGTGTTTGAGATCCTCCAGCATTAAGCCCGCGTTGAGCATTTCATTGATAACCAGGTCGATCGGCATCTGACTAATCGGGCAATAATCTTCTAACTGTTCGTTCCAATCGCCGTATCGCTGCCTAGCGTACTTATGAATCTGGTCCTTATTAAGCTTAGTTAGTTCTTGGGCGAGGTTACCACAGTTGCAGCCTCCCATGTGGCCCCATTGATAAGGCGCCCCATTTTGCAGATTGCGCGCTGTACGACGGAGAGCATTAATTAGCTCAGGAGTTGGTCGTGCCATAACTAGGTTTGTGTTAGATTGACAAATCGTTAATTATACTAGCCGAACAGGGCGTTTACTCAATTTGTTCGCTTAGTCCGTTAACAAAGAAGGCCCTCCCTGGAGGGCCTTCTTTGTTAACGGACTAGCTCCATTAGATCTTTGTCATTTACCTCTTTGCGTACGTCAGCCATGTCGAGGAATCGCGTGTATATGCCGTCTAATGTGGGCTTATCATAACGAAACCCTAATAACTCAAGCCGGTGCTTTAATGCATGACGTCCACTACGAGCTGTTAATACGATTAATGACTTATCAATACCTACATCTTGAGGATTCATGATTTCATAATTCTCAGAATGTTTCAGGAAGCCATCCTGATGAATACCTGACGAATGAGCAAACGCATTTCGGCCAACAATAGCCTTGTTAGCCTGAACAGGCATGTGCATCATTTCAGCTACGAGGTTGCTTACAGGAAAAAGCCGAGTTGAATCAACATTTGTATAAAAGCCAAGCTCTTTACGCACTTTTAAGGCCATCACTACTTCTTCGAGGGATGTGTTGCCAGCGCGTTCGCCAATACCGTTCATAGTTACCTCAACCTGACGTGCGCCGTTCATAACTCCAGCTAACGTATTGGCAGTAGCCAAGCCAAGATCGTTGTGGCAATGAATTGAAATTGTGGCTTGATGTACATTGGGCACATGTTCATAGATGTAAGCTATCTTCTTACCGTATTCATCGGGTAAACAATAGCCAGTTGTATCTGGAATGTTTACAACTGTGGCTCCGGCAGCGATAACGGCTTCCGTTAACTTTGCCAAAAATTCTAAATTGGCACGGCCTGCATCTTCAGCATAAAACTCTACGTCTTCTACGTAAGTCTTGGCATGTTTAACGGCTGCTACGGCTTGTTCAAGAATTTTTTCCCGAGTACTGCCAAATTTATTCTGAATATGGATGTCCGAAGAGCCTATACCTGTGTGAATACGTCCTCGCTTCGCCCACTTCAACGCTTCGCCAGCTGCATCGATATCGCCTTTAACGGCTCTACTAAGTGCACATACAGTGGGCTCAGTAACGGCTTTAGAAATTTCTACTACTGACTTGAAGTCGCCTGGACTTGAGATTGGGAAACCTGCTTCAATAACATCAACACCGAGACGTTCAAGTTCTTTAGCCACCACAATTTTTTCTTCAGTGGTTAGCTGGCATCCTGGCACTTGCTCCCCGTCTCGCAGAGTGGTGTCAAATATGAATACTTGTTGGCTCATTAGGTTGATTGATTACAGGTGGTTAGTTTATATAAAAAAAGCCCTATCTTAAGAGAGAGGGCTTAAAAAGCATATAAAGTCTCCTTCTCTCTTACAATAAGACATGCAGTCGTTGTAGCTGATTAGAAAGAATTGATAGCATATATTTGCGAAAATTCGCTGAGTGCGTAAATACGCTACAAAAGTATCACTTTCAAAAAATTATGCAAGTAAAAACACATTTTTTTGAAAGGTTGCTATTTCTGTAAATTAAGCACTTAGTTCACTCAATATTTGATTTCCCATAGCTTCAGTTCCCAGTATTTTATCGGAAGCAGTAGTAGAATTTGCTATATCACGAGTCCGATAACCACTCTTCAGGACTTTATCCACTGCATTAACAACGGTTTCTGCTTCTAATTTAAGGCCAAATGAAATATCAAGCATCAATGCAACAGACAATACAGAAGCTAATGGATTAGCTACGCCTTTGCCTGTAATATCATGCGCAGATCCATGAATAGGCTCATAAACTCCTGTATTATCACCAACAGAAGCTGAAGCAAGCATACCCATCGAACCGGCGATCTGGCTAGCTTCGTCTGTTAAAATATCGCCGAAAAGATTGCCCGTAACTACTACGTCAAAGCGTTTGGGATCTTTGATTAACAACATGGCAGCTGCATCAATAAACTGATGTTCAACTGTGACGTCGGGGTACTCAGGCGCAATGGCTTGAACGACTTCACGCCACAGACGGCTGCTTTCTAATACATTAGCTTTATCAACCGAACATAACCTTTTGTTGCGGGTACGGGCTGCTTCGAAGGCTTTGCGCGTGATACGCTCGACCTCGTATTTGCTATAGATCATGGTATCATAGGCCGTATTACCTTCGTCAATACGTTCCCGTTTACCAAAATACACGTCACCCGTCAATTCGCGGAAGAACAGAATGTCGGCTCCGCGTAAAATCTCTGGCTTAATACTGGAAGCGTCGAGCAGTTCATCAAATAGTTTGATTGGCCGCAGGTTAGCATACAAGCCAAGTTCTTTACGCATCTTCAGCAGTCCCTGTTCAGGACGGACCTTTGCCGAAGGGTCGTTATCGTATTTGGGATGGCCTACGGCGCCGAACAAAACAGCGTCGGAAGCCCGCATTTTTCTTAATGTTTCATCAGGTAGCGGAGATCCCGTAGCTTCGATAGCAACGTGGCCAATCAGCGCTTCATCGTAGGTGAACTCATGCCCGAACTTTTGTGCGATTACTTCTAATACTTGCTTACCAACGGTGGTTACTTCAGCCCCAATGCCATCGCCGGGGACAACAAGAATGTGTTTTTTTGCCATGTTAATCGAGTGTATTCAGCATTTTTTGGGTTGCCTTGATCGCCGAAACGGTTTGGTCAGAATCGAGGCCCCGTGTTTTAAATTCACGATTGTTATGTTTCCAGGTAATGATCGTCTCGCAGAGGGCATCAGTACGTCCACCCGTTGGAATACGTACTGCGTAATCTGTCAGTTCAGGAAGTTTGAGTTTCATTCGGGCATAGATCTTCTTTAACGCATTCATGAACGCATCATACTGGCCATCCCCCTGGGCATTCTCCTCGAATTGCTCTTCTGCAATACGCATTCGTAGCGTTGCCGACGGTTTAAGGTCTTTGGAGTGCGTCAGGACGTAATTGAGGATCTCTACCCGGGAGGCAATTGCATTGGTATTCAATACGTCGGAGATGACGTACGGCAGATCCTCACGGGTGACCACCTCTTTCTGATCGCCAAGTTCGATAACCCGCTGCGTTACTTTCTTAAGATCAGTGTCTGACAGCTGAATGCCTAACTCGCGAAGGTTGTTCTCAATATTGGCTTTGCCCGATGTTTTGCCTAAAGCATAGCTCCGTTTGCGGCCAAAGCGCTCAGGAAGTAGTGCATTGAAGTACAGGTTGTTCTTCTTGTCCCCATCCGCGTGAATACCGGCTGTTTGAGTAAATACATTGTCGCCGACTACTGGCTTATTATCGGGAATGCGAAGCCCCGAGAAGGTCTCGACAATTTTACTGACCTGATACAGCGATTTTTCAACGACGCCCATTTTCACTTCCGGCATAAAATCGCGCAGTACGGCTATGGCGCTCGCCATGGGGGCGTTGCCAGCTCGTTCGCCCAGGCCATTAACCGTTAGATGAATGCCATGCGCTCCTGCCCGGATGGCCTCCATAACGTTAGCGACGCTCAGATCATAATCATTATGAGCGTGGAAGTCAAAATGCAGTACCGGGTAACGGCTTACTAACTGCTGGACGAATCGATAAGCCTCTGATGGAATAAGTACGCCCAAGGTGTCAGGCAGAAGGACTCGTTTGACCGGTTGCGTCTGCAGGAAGTCCAGGTACTGCGCTACGTACTCAGGCGAGTTGCGCATGCCATTACTCCAGTCTTCGAGATATACGTTGACATCTATTCCTTGCTCTTGTGCCTGTTGGATAACATCCTGAATATCGGCGAAATGTTCTTGCGGAGATTTTTTCAGCTGATGGGTTAAGTGATTCAGCGAGCCTTTAGTAAGCAGATTCATAACCTTCGCTCCAGACGCCTGCATCCAGTCGAGCGAAGCCTGCCCGTCAACGAACGTTAAAACCTCAACTTTGTCAAGTAAACCAGCTTTAGCCGCCCATTGGGTAATCTGCTGAACGGCTTCCAGCTCTCCGGCTGATACCCGAGCGGAGGCTACTTCAACCCGGTCTACTTTGACTTCAGTGAGCAGTAACTGGGCCAGAGCCAACTTTTCCGACGCTGAAAACGACACTCCGCTGGTCTGTTCACCATCACGGAGCGTCGTATCCATAACTTCGATGTAGCGACGTGTCATAATTTAAAGAATGAATGAAAGTGTGAAAGAAGATGCAGCAATCTGCTCTTTCACGCTTTCACTCTTTAAAATGGTCGCGTTTCGGCGAAGGTGGCAATTTCGTTCTTCATCGATAACAGGTAATCGATGTCGTCGTAGCCATTGATTAGATTGTGCTTTTTGTAACCGTTGATGTCAAACGTTTCGCTTTCGCCGGTCGCCAGAAGGGTGATTGTTTGCTCCGGCAGATTTACTTCAAGCTCTGTGTTAGGATCAGCGTCAGTAGCTGCGAAGATTTTCTCTAAGAATTCGGGACTAACCTGTACGGGCAGAATGCCGATGTTTAGCGAATTATTCCGGAAGATGTCGGCGAAGAAACTCGAGACTACGCAACGAAATCCATAATCGTAGATGGCCCAGGCCGCGTGTTCGCGGCTTGAACCGCTACCAAAGTTTTTACCGCCAACCAGGATCTTTCCGAAATAAGTAGGATTGTTCAGGACAAAGTCGGCTTTAGGCGTATCGTCGTTGTTGTAACGCCAGTCCCGGAAGAGGTTATCGCCAAACCCTTTGCGCTCGGTAGCCTTCAGGAAGCGAGCCGGGATGATCTGATCAGTGTCTACGTTCTCGATTGGCATCGGAACGGCGGTGCTGCGGAGTACAGTGAATTTATCGTAAGCCATGATTGTAGGGCGTTCATGGTCATTATTGCTACGCAGTCATTGGTTGTCATTGGTGGCCACCCGTCGTTCTACGAATAATGCCTGCAAATGACCACCTCATGACGCGTAACGAATGACTGTTATTGAATAAGTTGACGGGGATCAGTTACTACGCCGGTTACGGCCGCTGCGGCCGCTACTAGTGGGCTGGCCAGCAAGGTGCGAGCTCCTGGTCCCTGGCGGCCTTCGAAGTTGCGGTTGGAAGTTGAAACGGCATATTTCCCCGCTGGAATCTTATCTTCGTTCATCGCCAGACAAGCGGAACAGCCCGGCTGACGTAGTTCAAAGCCAGCCTGTTTTAAAATATCGAGAATGCCCTCGTCCTGAATCTGCTTTTCAACAATGTGCGACCCTGGAACCAGCCAGGCCGTTACGTTATTCGCTTTCTGACGGCCTTTTACGATCGAAGCAAAGGCCCGGAAATCTTCAATACGGCCGTTGGTACAGCTTCCGAGGAATACAAAATCGACGGGCTTACCAATCATTGATTCGTTTTCGGCGAAGCCCATGTACTGCAACGATTTTTTGTAGCTCGCAATGCCATCTTTTACGGCTTCAGCTACTGGAATCTGCCGCGTTACACCCGTGCCTAAACCAGGATTTGTTCCGTACGTAATCTGTGGTTCAATATCGGCTGCATCGAAGGTGAGGTCAACATCGAACGTAGCGCCTTCTTCGGTTTTAAGCGTCTGCCAGTAAGGAATCAGTTTTTCCCACTGTTCGCCTTTGGGAGCTAGTTCACGGCCGTTTAAGTAATCGAGCGTTTTCTGATCAGGAGCGATCATACCACCGCGGGCGCCCATCTCGATGCTCATGTTACAAACCGTCATACGGCCTTCCATGCTCATGTTCTCGAATACATCGCCGGCGTACTCAACAAAGTAGCCGGTAGCTCCGCTCGCCGAAATTTGCGAAATGATATAAAGGATAACATCTTTCGGTAACACGCCTTTGCCTACTGTGCCATTGACGCTTATCCGCATTTTCTTCGGTTTCGGCTGCATGATGCACTGAGATGCCAGCACCATTTCAACCTCCGACGTACCAATACCAAACGCAATGGCACCAAATGCACCGTGGGTCGACGTATGTGAGTCGCCACAAACAATGGTCATACCGGGTAAGGTAATGCCATTTTCGGGACCCACTACGTGCACGATCCCGTTTTTCTCATGCCCCAAGCCCCAGTAGGAGATACTATGATTGGTGGCGTTACGTTCGAGGGCAGCTAACTGGTTAGCCGATAAGGGATCAGCAACGGGTAAGTGTTGATTGAGGGTAGGGGTATTGTGGTCAGCAGTCGCAAATGTACGTCCTGAGAACAACACTGATGCGCCCCGGCCCTCCAGGCCCAGAAAGGCAACCGGGCTTGTTACTTCGTGAATGAAATGACGGTCGATAAACAGCACATCGGGGCCATCTTCAATCTGCCGAACCACGTGCGCATCCCATACTTTATCGAATAAGGTTTTTGGGGTACTCATAGCTGTAGAGGATACTATTTCTTGTGATAAATTTCTGTAATTAATGTGGCCGAGAAGCCTAGCTACAAAATTGCCAGATCTTATTGAATCGTTAATCACGACATTCGTCCAGTAAATAGCGATTTTAGCTCAGGCGTTGTGTTTGGGAGTAAAACCGTATTGCTGTTTATACGCTTTAATGAAATGGGATACACTTTCGTAGCCAATCTCCATACTAACCTCTGATACGTTCTTATCTGTATTACGGAGCAAAAAATGAGCGTGTTCAAGACGTTTTTGACGAATCCATTGCCCAGGTGAGGTGTGAAAATGTTCTTCAAAATCACGTTTAAAGGCAGACAGACTACGCCCGGAAAGCCTTGATAACTCGTTCATAGACAATGGCTTTAAAAGATACGTATGCATGAGGTAATCGAGGTCCGGCTTCTGGCCCTGATAAATATGCAAGAGTACCGCTCTTAGCTGGCCAGAGGTGTCCAGTTCAAGCAGATGCAACAGCAATTCCTGAAATTTCAGACGTAATAGCTCGTTCAAGAAAGGAGTTTTCGCGCCGAAATAAGGCAGTAGCGAATCAATAAAGGTGGCGAACGTAGGTGATGACGTCAGCGAAAGAATTGAGTCGGACGGTAGCGGGGAGGGTACCGATTGAAACAAGGTCAAATGTTGCCCAACGAATTCTTTTAAGAGTTTCTCATTGACGAAGAAGACAAGGCTCCGATAGCTCGAATCAATAGATTCGTTCATCGAATAGCACCCTCGTTGGAAAAACAGAATCTGTCCTTTGCGGACGTGTAATTCCTGAGTAGGTGAACTGAATTTTTTTGCGCCTTCCAGTACGACAATAACGGCATGCTCCTCAAAAAAAACTTCGTTCCGTTCAGGGTATACGTCGCTACGATACGCCACAAACGTCATTTCCGACGCGTCGGATCGACGGATGCTCAAGGACTGAAACTGATCGGGCTGAATAGATGAAGGAACGCGGAGCATAATCCAATCAGGGTTTATTCAACTCCTGTTTGATAATAATATCAATCCACTCTTTATTAGCAGGAACTTCATTCCGAATAGCATCCCACATAAGTTGGTAATCGATACCCCAATAGTTATGAATTAGCTTATCATGCATGCCAGTAAAGCCCCGCCAGTCGAATTCAGGATTATTAGAGCGAAACTGATCAGAAACATTTTTACAGGCCTCGCCGATTATCTCGAAGCTTCTGATAAATGCTTTTGACAGCAATGGGTGGTTTAGGAAATCTTCATAGGAAACATCGACTGACTGTTGTACGATGAAATTAAGTTCAGCTTGTATGTGCTGTAGAAAATTAATCTGTAATGGGCACATATTCGATCTCTTTCTCTGCCTCCCGTTTTACAAAAGAAGCCATACCATCCCAGGTTAATAACTCCACTTGTCGCCCCATTACTTTTCCAAGATAATAGACCATGTTAATAAAGTTGCGGAATGTTTTTTTCCTTCCTGAAACTCTACAACAAAATCTACATCACTTTTTTCAGTCTGCTCACCTCGCACAAATGAGCCAAACAACCCAAGCCGAGCCGCCCCAAATTGTTTCAGTGCGGATTGGTGCGAACGCACACGTTCAAAAATCTGGTCTTTTGTTTGAACTGCAACTGCCATGATTGTTGAATTATACCAGAAACTGAAATAGATCAGGTTGATCGTTCAGGTACTCGAAAGCGATGTTTTGCTCCTGCATCCGCTGGATGAGCGGTTCGAAATCTTCGCGGTGTTTAAGTTCGATGCCTACTACGGCGGGACCGGTTTCCCGGTTTGTTTTCTTGACGTACTCAAAGCGGCTAATGTCATCGCTAGGGCCTAATACGTTCAGAAAGTCACGGAATGCACCGGCCCGCTGAGGGAAGCGGATGATGAAATAATGCTTGAGTCCTTCGTACAGCAAAGAGCGCTCTTTTATCTCTTCTGTTCGGGTAATGTCGTTATTGCCGCCACCGACCAGACACACTACGTTCTTACCTCGAATTTCGTCTTTCAGGAAATCTAAAGCTGCAATGGCCAACGCGCCAGCTGGCTCAGCCACAATGGCTTCTTCGTTATAGAGCTGTAGAATTGTTGTACACACTTTTCCCTCGGGTACCAGGATGACCCGGTCGAGGTATCTGCGGCAGATTTCAAACGTTGTTTCACCAACGCGCTTCACAGCGGCTCCATCGACAAACTTGTCAATCTGATTGAGCGTCACTACGTGCCCTTCATCTATGGCTACCTTCATGGAGGGTGAACCCAACGGCTCAACTCCAATCAGCTTGGTCTTCGGGCTTAGCTGATTAAACACGGTCGATACGCCTGATGCCAGCCCACCTCCACCGATGGCCATCAGGAGGTAATCAATTTTGAAGTTCGAGTCTTTAAAAATCTCTAAGCCAACTGTGCCCTGGCCTTCCATAACCTGTAAGTCGTCGAAGGGATGGACGAAGGTGCTGTCGTGGGTGTTTACGTAGTCAATGGCTGCATGGTACGCATCGTCGTAGGTGTCGCCGGTCAGCACTACTTCTACGAATTCTTTCCCGAACAACTTTACCTGTTTTACTTTCTGATTAGGCGTTGTGGTGGGCATGAATATGCGGCCGTGCACTCCCATTTTGCGGCAGGCGTAGGCCAGGCCCTGGGCATGATTACCGGCACTAGCGCATACTACCCCTTTTGCCAGGGCTTCGGCTGGCAGACTGGCCATTTTGTTGTAAGCTCCCCGAATCTTGTAGGAGCGGACAACCTGCAGATCTTCCCGCTTTAAAAAAATAGTAGCGCCATACCGGTCTGACAGGTTGATGTTTTCCTGTAAAGGAGTATGCGTTGCCACGCCCCTGAGCCGATCAGCCGCGAGGTATATGTTGTCAAGGTCGGGGAAGGTAATTAGCTTGTCGACGTCGGTTCCAGTGCTCATTCGTTGCGTGTTCCGTATTTAACAAAAATACGAAAACTTCGTCAGCCCTTCTTTGTCGCAATCACTAAGCCGGTAGACCAGGCCAACTTTGTCAGTATCAAATCGTCTCTTGATTCCAGTTGGGCTACTAATCGATCTGCTTTAGCCTGATGGCCTTCTGGCCAGTTAGGCTGTGGCAACATGTCATCAATCAAATAAATGCCATTAGACTTTAGTATTGACAGCGCTTTATCAAGTTGTAGATACTTTCCGGCCCAAGTATCGGCGAAGATAAAATCGAATGATTCTGTATTGGCGTTAAGCCATTCCTCACCGTCCTGACAGATCAATTGTAATCGGTTATCCGCACCCAGAAATTGCTCCGCAATGGCTAAACAAGCCGGATCATTATCGACCGACACCAGCGTTGAACCCTCATCCATGCCGTCGAGGAGCCAGGCGGTCGATAAGCCTGTTCCCGTACCTAACTCCAGGAAGTTGCCACCCGGCTTCGATCGAGCCAGCGTACGCAATAGAGAGGCTGCCAGCAAATCCACGTTCATGGAAAATCCTAACTCTGCCGAAGCGGATACAATCTCATGATGGGGGGCAACAACCTCGGCGATGTGGCCAAACATAGACTTTTAGAAAAGGATGTTGTCGAGGCCCACTGCCCCGACAACAAATAGAACAATAGATTATTAGCTGCGCTCCGGACGCAGACCGCGAACGGCGCTACCGGCCTGCCACATTTCTGATTCGCGCAGCTCAGCTAATTCGCCCTCAAGTTTCTCGCGGTAATCAGGTTGTGAGTTACGGGTAATGGAGATGTTGGCCTGTTCGCCCGCTTTCACGGAGTTGTACAGCTGCTCGAACACGGGCTTGGTGGCATCACGGAAAGGTTTCCACCAGTCGAGGGCACCACGTTGTGCCGTAGTCGAGCAGTTGGCGTACATCCAGTCCATACCGTTTTCGGCGACGAGTGGCATAAGCGACTGGGTTAGCTCTTCAACGGTTTCATTGAAGGCTTCCGAAGGGCTGTGGCCATTGGAGCGTAATACTTCGTACTGAGCCGCAAAAATGCCCTGGATCGCCCCCATCAACGTACCGCGCTCACCGGTCAGATCAGAGGTTACTTCTTTGTAGAAATCAGTTTCAAACAGGTAGCCCGAACCAACGCCGATGCCCATAGCGATGCATTTTTCACGAGCGTGACCCGATGCATCCTGATAAACGGCAAAGCTGGAATTGAGGCCTTTGCCTTCTACGAATAACCGGCGTAGCGATGTACCAGAACCTTTCGGTGCCACTAAGAATACATCAACATCAGTAGGAGGAACGATGCCCGTTTGATCTTTATACGTAACACCGAAGCCATGCGAGAAATACAATGATTTGCCAGGCTTAAGTGCGGCTTTTACCGTAGGCCAGAGTTCAATCTGGGCAGCGTCGGAGAGTAAAAAACAGATGATGGTGCCGCGCTCGAGGGCTTCTTCAATCTCAAACAGGGTTTCGCCCGGTACCCAACCGTCGGCAACCGCTTTGTCGTACGTTTTACCTTTCCGTTGACCAACAATAACGTTAAAGCCATTGTCACGCATGTTGAGCGATTGACCGGGGCCTTGTACGCCATAGCCGATAACGGCAATTACTTCATTGGCCAGCACCTCACGGGCTTTCTCCAGTGGGAATTCTTCCCGTGTAACAACTTGCTCTTCAACTCCTCCGAAATTAATCGTTGCCATATTTAATTGATTTTTGTACTCGTGTATTCAGGTTAATTAGTTACAGATAATAAGCCCATTCGGCCTCAGGTAAGTATTCGACCAGCCCTTTTTCGGTTTTACCTACCGCGACCCGGCCGGACCGCACAAACTCCAGAATTTCGTACTGTTTGAGGTAAGCGAAGAAATCAAAAATGTCTGTGTCATTACCCGTCTTTTCTATCACTACGTAGTCCAGCCCCCAGTACACGACCCAGGCTTTATACCGCTTGTTGATGGTTTCTACATCGAGCGATTTACCACCCAGTGGGGTCGAAATTTTGAACAGGGCAATCTCGTTATAGACAATCTCATCGTTGAGATAGCCAAACACTGCCAGTACTTCGACAATTTTACGTATTTGCCGGACCAGTTTCTCTACGTCCTCACGCGATTCGTGCTTGATGACGATCGTAAACCGGGAGATGCCTTTCCGTTCGGTTTCTGATACGGTCAGGCTTTCAATATTGATACGACGGCGCGTGAAAATGATCGTGATCCGGTTGAGCAGCCCGATCGTGTTTTCCGTGAATATGCAGATAGTGTAGGTCGTCATGTTGTGGTTGGTAAGGTGTCATTCAGCATTATTGGTCCTGTTGTTACGAAATGAGCTGATGACCATTTATGACACGTAGCGAACGACTATTTCAATCTAATTTGCGATACGCTTGTCCCGGCTGGTACCATCGGGAAGACATTCTCTTCTTTCTCCACAACTACTTCGAGCAGGTACGGGCCATCGTGAGCCAGCATCGTATCGAGGGAAGCTGATAGGTTCTCGCGTTCGTCGCAGGTATGACCATCCATACCGAACCCTTTGGCAATGGTGATGAAGTCGGGATTTTGGAGTTCCACAAACGAGTAGCGCCGTTGGTGAAACAATTGCTGCCACTGCCTGACCATGCCTAAAAAGTTGTTATTGAGGATGATCGCTTTTACCGGCTGCTTATTCTGGACAATGGTGCCTAACTCCTGTAAGGTCATCTGAAAGCAACCGTCACCAATAACGGCCACAACCTGGCGGTCAGGTGCGCCGACCTGCGCACCAAACGCAGCGGGTAAGGCAAAACCCATCGTACCCATCCCCCCCGACGTAACCAAGCTGTTTGGCCGACGGAACTGGTAGTAACGGGATGCCTTCATTTGATGCTGCCCAACATCGGTAACCAGAATCGCTTCACCATTCGTTTTTTTGGACAGCAGATCGATGACTTCTGCCATTTTAATCTTGTCGGCGGTACCGGCTAACTCCGGTGTTGTAATGGCTTCGTCTTCTACTGCGTCATATTTGCGAAACTCATTCCGCCAGATTGTATGATCGTTAGGATGTACGAGCGGCAGTAAGGCTTTCAGCGTTTCTTTGGCATCGCCAACAACCGGCGCATCCGCTTTAATGATTTTGTCAATTTCAGCCGGGTCAATTTCGATGTGAATGACTTTCGCCTGTTTGATGAATTTACTGGTATCACCCGTTACGCGGTCGTCGAAGCGCATACCGATAGCAATAATCAAATCGGCCTGATCGGTCATTACATTTGGACCGTAATTACCATGCATACCTAACCAGCCTACGTAGAGAGGGTGAGCGGTAGAAATCGTAGATTGCCCGAGCAGTGTTGTGGCAACCGGAATACCGGTCTTCTCGGCAAACGCCAGCAGTTCCTCTTCAGCCTTGGCGATCTGCACACCGTGGCCAACAAAGATGTAAGGCCGTTTGGCTGCATTAATCAACTGAGCGGCTGCCTCCACCTGGTCCTGCTTGGGAACCAGGCGAGGGCGATAACTGACAATCGACTGGCAACGTTCGTACACGAACGGTTTAGTCATCAGCTCAAGTTGCGCACTCTTCGTAATATCGATCAGTACCGGACCGGGGCGACCCGACTGGGCTATATAGAACGCTTTCGAGATGACATCGGGGACTTCGTCGGCGCTCGTAATCTGATAATTCCATTTGGTGATGGGCATAGTGACGCCCATTACGTCGGCTTCCTGAAACGCATCGGTACCCAGCAATTTTTTAGCCACCTGACCTACAATGCAGACCATAGGCGTTGAGTCGATCAGGGCATCAGCAATGCCCGTAACGAGGTTTGTTGCGCCGGGACCGGACGTAACGAGGCATACACCGGCTCTGCCAGTAACCCTGGCGAATCCTTCGGCGGCATGAGCCGCTCCCTGCTCATGACGTACCAATATATGGTTAATACGGTCCTGGAAGTCGTATAGGGCGTCATAGACCGGCATGATGGCTCCGCCCGGATAACCAAAGATGGTTTCTACCCCTTCGGCTACCAACGATTTCATTAAGGCTTCTGAGCCGTTTACATAAGTAGGGGCCGTTTCTGGCTCCTGAATTTGCGGCATTACACTGGCAACTGCTTCCATGACGCTAGTCGTTTATATTGTTCAGTTTGTTGTTTCTGGCGAAGTATTTTATTTATTCTTCATCCGTTACGCAGCCCTCGCTGGCTGACTTCACGTTTCGGATGTATTTTCCGAGAGTACCTTTCGTAAAACGTGGGGCAGGTTGGCTCCATTGGCTCCGACGCTGGTCCATCTCCTCGTCGGATATATGAAGGGTTATCTGACGATTGATAGCATCAATTGTAATAAGATCACCATCCTGAACAAGAGCAATAGGACCGCCCTCGTAGGCTTCAGGCGTAATGTGGCCGACTACGAAGCCGTGGGTACCCCCCGAAAAACGTCCGTCGGTTATCAACGCAACTTTGTCGCCTAAGCCAGCGCCCATAATAGCCGAGGTTGGTTTCAGCATCTCGCTCATGCCCGGGCCGCCTTTGGGCCCTGCGTTACGGATTACAATTACCTGGCCCGGTAAAATCTCTCCTTTCTGCAAAGCGCCAATCACTTCGCCTTCGTGCTCGCATACCTTGGCAACGCCTTCGAATCGCTCGCCTTCTTTACCCGTGATCTTGGCAACTGATCCGGTAGGGGCCAGGTTACCGCGAAGGATCTGGATGTGTCCGGTTTTCTTGATCGCTTGTGCTAACGGAAAAACAATTTTTTGCGTATTGAAATCGAGATCAGGCGCTTCGGTCAGGTTCTCGGCAACCGTTTTGCCCGTAACCGTCATGCAATCGCCATGAATCATACCTTCCTGATGCAAGTATTTCATAATCGCCGGTACACCACCGATGGCCAGTACGTCTTCCATGTAGTACTTGCCGCTTGGCTTCAAGTCAGCTATCAGCGGAACCCGGTCACTCATGGCCTGAATCTCATCGAGTGTCAACGGAATATCGACCGCCCGGGCAATTGCCAAGTAATGCAACACGGCATTGGTAGAGCCGCCAAGTGCCATCACTACGGTGAACGCATTTTCGAGCGACTTGCGCGTGATAATATCCCTCGGCGTAATATTACGTTCCAGAAGCAACCGCATAGCGGCTCCTATTTTCTTGCATTCTTCCTGCTTACCTTCGTGCGTAGCCGGGTAGCTACTGCTGAATGGCAAACTAAGTCCCATAGCTTCAATGCTACTTGCCATGGTGTTTGCCGTATACATACCACCACAGGCACCTGCTCCGGGAATGGCATTCTGAACCACGCCCTTGAAGTCTTCATCTGATATGTTTCCGGCGTAACGTTTACCCAACGCTTCAAAGGCCGAAACGATATCTAATTTTTGCCCTTTGTAATGACCCGAACGTATCGTGCCGCCATATACCATAATACCAGGTCGATCGAGACGAGCCATGGCCATTATGGCCCCTGGCATATTTTTGTCGCAGCCAACTACGGTTACAACACCATCGTACCACTGAGCCGCCACCACTGATTCAATTGAATCAGCGATTAAGTCGCGGCTGGGTAGTGAGTAGCGCATGCCGTCATTCCCGTTTGTCATTCCATCCGATACACCGATTGTATTAAAAATTAAACCAACCAGCCCATTCGCCTGAATCCCCTGTTTCACATACACGGATAATCCGTTCAGGTGCATGTTGCAGGTGTTGCCTTCGTAACCTGTACTAGCTATACCGATCTGAGGTTTTTGCATATCCTCTTCGGTTAGCCCAACACCATAAAGCATGGCCTGGGCAGCAGGGTTACTTATATCCTGAGTAAGTGTTTTGCTAAAGCGGTTTAGTTCGGTGGCTGAGGTTTCTGGAATCATAACTTGCGTCTAGCGAAATTTCGCTACTGGTGTAATAACGCTGTAAATAAAATTCATGTTTATTTAAAAGGCAATAGTTCAGGTATTATTTATTAGTTAAAGGTCGAACCCTGTATTTTTGGGCTATGACAACAGAAACCACATCGCATTACGATCATCTGGAACAGATGCCTGTTCACGACCTACTCGTGAATATTAATGAGGAAGACAAAACAGTACCGGATGCTGTAGAAAAGGCAGTACCGCAGATTGAGGCACTTGTTACTGAAATTGTTAAGCGCATGAAAGCAGGTGGGCGCTTAATTTATATCGGGGCCGGTACCAGTGGACGGTTGGGCGTCGTTGATGCCTCCGAATGTCCACCGACCTATGGTGTGCCGTTTGATCTGGTAATTGGGATTATGGCTGGTGGCGATGGAGCTATTCGGAAAGCCGTAGAATTCGCCGAAGACGATGCCGAGCAAGCCTGGAAAGATATTGCGCCTTACGAACCTAGCCCAACCGATACCGTGATTGGAATTGCGGCTTCTGGGCGAACTCCCTATGTTATCGGCGGACTACAGCAAGCCAGGGCCAACGGACTGTTGACGGGCTGTATTGTATGTAATACAGGTTCGGCTGTTGCTCAGGCAGCTGAGTTTCCGGTTGAAGTAGTGGTTGGTCCGGAATTCGTTACGGGTAGTACGCGCATGAAGGCGGGGACTGCACAGAAACTGGTGTTGAACATGATTTCTACGTCAGTTATGATTCAGTTAGGCCGGGTGAAAGGTAATAAAATGGTCGACATGCAACTGACAAATGTTAAATTACAGGATCGGGCCGCTAAAATGGTTATGAGCGAAATCGGTGTCAGTCGGGAGGAAGCCGAATCCTTACTAGAAAAGTACGGCAACGTGCGAGGGGCCATTGATAACTTTAAACAGAATAATTCGTAAGCCGCTCCTGCAATATTTTGGTCTGAATAACGACTGCCTTTTTGTAGTGAACTAAAGAGCATGAATAAAAAGGTATTGTTGATTGGCCGTAATCCAGCGGTGCTGTCGGCACTCGCTGAGGCATTGATCAACGAAAAGATGCTTGTAGAAACGACCCGTCTTGTCGAACAAGCTGATCAGGATTTTAATGCGGCCGATTTTGATCTGATTGCGTTTGGGCGGGGCGTCGATGAAGATACGAGAGCGGGCCTGAAAAGAAACTTTAAAGGCCAGCATCCAGGTGTGCATTTCGTTGACGGACTTGCCCCTATCGTTCCATTACTCGTAAGACAGATTACGACAACGCTGGCCGCCAAACCTATTGAGACTAATCGGCTGGTTAGCGTGAACTGTGAGCAATCGGAAACGATTCAGCTATACATAGTTGTCCGGCAAGCCTGTCGGTTAACAGTCGATTTGTACCAGCTTAACGCGATTCACACAACCAGTCAATCTACGTTATTTACCCGTTATATTGAAGCTGGAAACCATCAGTTTGACGTTAGTCGAACGCTCCTGGAAGACACAATTGCGAGTTTCTTGTTTGTGACCGCAGATGAGGATGAGTTTACTGTTCTTTCGTTACGTTAACGGGTGAATTTTAGTCAAACGACACGGACATGTCTGCCTACGGGTTGCAGTTGCCCGCACTTCGTTAATAACTGGGCGCTTTCGGCAAGGCACCGAATAAGGGAGAAACAGCCTATGGTTGGAATCGCTTTTGCGTTGAGCAACGGTTGTTTATGCGTATCGACCGCCAGGTGCCAGCCTGTCTGTTTAGAATCGGGAAAGGTTTCAAATGTGTAGTCGTGAATACGTTTAAACCATTTGGGGCAGTCGGGGTGGTGCGTATGAAAGTACCCTTTTAGTAAAGACGTGATGGCTTCCAGTTGTACCCAGGCCCATTTCATGGAAGTGGCTGGTACAATTAGGGGCTCACCTTTGGCGTCGATAAACTCGTTCAGTCCACTGGCTGCTTCGTCCCACGCCTGTTCACAAAGTTTAAGGCACCAGGCCGTTACCTGAATGGCTAATTTTCGGTTACCACTCTCTGCGCATAAATCGAGCAGAAAACCCACCGTCTGGAAGATCAGCCCAACATTCAGCCGCCGACCTTCGGGCGTATTCATAAATCCGCCTTCGGGTAAAATATGTTCCCGCAGGGCGTCGGTACGTCGGTCCAGAAATTCACGTAACAGTCGTTGCAGAATAATCTCTACCGTTTCTTTCCAAACCTCCTCATCAAACAGGGCCTTTGACTCAAGCAGGGCCTTAAGTGCCGTTGTCGGTTCACTAAGGTGCCATACGTTCCTGAAATCACCTATGTTCTGCGTTTGCTCAAGCCGTATCGAATCCCAGCGGGTAGATAACGTAGTGAATGTTTGCTTAGCCAGCAACGCCCACTCATCTTCACCGGTTGCCTGGTAAAACTGAGCATAGGCCATCACCACGAAGCTATCCGGAACAATACTCGTATGTGGAGCTACAGGACGGCCACGGCGGTCGAGCTGCGTATAGCAATTTAACATATCATCGTGGGCAAACTGGCTCAGAAAGTCAATTCCGTGCCGGGCGTGCGCCAGCCAGTTCGGCTGTCCATCAAACGAGTTGTATAGCCAGGAGAAAGCCCAGGCCTGCTGAGCCTGCAAAGCCACAAATTTATCCCCCTGAATAGGTTCGCCAGCAGCCGACAGCATGTCAAAATACCCTCCGCATTGTTTGTCGCAGCTGTTCTTGACCCAGAAGGGCACAGCCTGACGTAATAAGGCCTGTTGGTAATCAGCGGAAAGCTTTTGAAAATTCAGCATACCCGTAAATATATAAAACGGGGTTGGACTGATGCATCAGTCCAACCCCGTTTCGCGTGTTTTCTCTGTCTTAATAGATCCGCTCGACCTCCCGTTGCTCTTTTCGAGATGCGGTATCGTCGTCGGGTAAGATAAATTGCATCGGTTTACCAACCTGTTCAGGTAGCAAAGCAAACTCCAGCACCTGATCAACCGTATCTACGTAGTGGAATTTCAATTCTTTGATGTATGTCTGATTAATCTCTTCGATGTCTTTTCGGTTCTTCGAACACAAGATAATCTCTTTAACGCCGGCCCGGTTAGCAGCCAGAATCTTTTCTTTAATTCCACCTACCGGAAGAACTTTGCCACGCAACGTTATTTCGCCAGTCATGGCCAGATACGGGCGCACCTTTCGTTGAGTGTAGATAGATGTCATCGACGTCAGCATCGTAATGCCCGCTGACGGACCATCTTTCGGAACAGCACCAGCGGGAATATGGATGTGCAGATCATAATTGCTAAAAATCCGGTAATCGATTCCCAGCGTATCGGCATGCGCTTTCAGGTAAGAAAGGGCTGTAATGGCCGATTCTTTCATGACCTCACCAAGCTGTCCGGATAAGGTCAAGACGCCTTTGCCCCGGCTCAGGCTTGATTCAATCAACAGGATTTCGCCACCGACCTGGGTCCAGGCTAGCCCAGTAACAATACCCGCAATGTCGTCGTCAGCGTACAGCTCTTTATCAAAGATTTCGGCCCCAAGCATTTTTGGAATATCAGCCGCTTTGATCGTATGGTTATACTCTTCTTCCATAGCGATCGATTTGGCTACCTTCCGCACTAAAGCGCCAATTTTCTGCTCCAGATTACGTACCCCCGACTCACGCGTGTAGCCTTCGATGATACGTAGAACGGCTTTATCTTCAATAACCAGATCTTTGGGTTTCAGACCATGATCTTTACGTTGTTTTGGAATAAGATACTTTTTGGCGATCTGCACCTTTTCTTCAACGGTATACCCCGCGATATCAATGATTTCCATCCGATCACGCAACGCGGGGTGGATGGTGTCCAGCGAATTCGCCGTAGCTATGAACAAGACACGCGACAGATCGAACTCTGTTTCGAGGTAGTTGTCCATGAACGTTGAGTTCTGTTCCGGATCGAGTACCTCCAGCAGAGCCGATGATGGGTCACCCCGAAAATCAGAACTGACCTTGTCGATTTCATCCAGAATAAACACCGGATTGGCCGTGCCGCACTTGCGGATGTTCTGGATAATCTTGCCCGGCATAGCACCGATATATGTTTTGCGGTGCCCACGAATTTCAGCCTCATCGTGCACTCCACCGAGAGCCATACGGCTATACTTACGCCCCAGCGCTTTTGCAACCGACTTACCCAGCGATGTTTTACCAACACCAGGAGGGCCATATAGGCACAGAATCGGGGCTTTCATATCATTTTTTAGCTTCAGAACGGCGAGGTATTCGATAATCCGTTCTTTCACTTTTTCGAGCCCGAAGTGATCGGTATCCAGAATTTTCTGCGCCCGTTTCAGGTCGAAGTTGTCCTTTGTGTATTCATTCCAGGGCAAATCAACCATCAGCTCGATGTAGTTCATCGTAACCGGATATTCCGGAGCCATGGGGTTGATACGCTGCAATTTGTTAAGCTCTTTCTCAAAGTGAGCGCGAACCTCAGTCGGCCATTTTTTTGCGTCGGCCTTTATGCGTAGCTCATCAATGTCGCGGTCGGGATTATCCATGCCCAGTTCGTCCTGCAAAACTTTCATTTGCTGGCGTAGGTAATAATCACGCTGTTGCTGGTCGAGATCAGACGAGGCTTTCGATTGAATTTCCCGCTTCAACTCAAGCAGCTGCACTTCCCGGAGCATATACTCCAATAAGAGGTTGGCCTGTTGGTTGCCTTCCAGGGTTTCGAGCAGGCGCTGCTTATCCGCTACGTCGGCGTTGATGTTCGACGACAGAAAGTGCAGCAAAAAGGTTGGGCTCTCAATGTTGTCCAGCGCAATGCGGGCCTCTTGCGGAATTTCAGGATTGAGACGTAACATTTTGTAAGCCGCGTCCTTCAGCGACTGAAGCAGTGCTTTTCCTTCTTTCTTGTTCACGTTCGGAAATACGTCGTCAATCTGGCGAACCTTCGCCGTCATGTACGGGTCTTCCTGGGTGATTTGCTGAATTTCGAAGCGCTTTTTACCTTGGATGATAATGGTGATATTACCATCGGGCAGCGTAATCATCTTGATAATATAAGCTACTGTGCCGAATCGATACAAATCGTCGACAGTAGGTTCATCTTTCTGCTGATTCAGTTGGGCGGTCACGCCGATTATTCGGTTGCCTTTGTAAGCTTTTTTGACCAGCCGTATCGATTTCGAGCGTCCCACCGTAACGGGAATCACCATGCCTGGAAACAACACAGTATTCCGAACCGGCAAAATGGGCAGGTTCGCTGGAAGGTCATAATCATCATCCAAACCCTCCGGCGATCCTAGCGGAACAATCTCCAGATTGTCCGAGTCGAAATCGGCCAGCAACAAACGGGTAGTTAACTCTTTATTTGAAATCATAAGTGCACTGCCAATGTGACAGCTTTCATTACATGTAGGTGTCTGTTACTTGCAGAAAAGTCAGGGGATAAAGTACTTGCAAGGCCTGTGCCAGTTCGTTCTCTTATGACGAGACGGCGGACCTGACGTTACTCTCACAAAATAACTAAACTAGCAACCTATAGCCCTAATAAATTTATTAATCAGAAAGAAATGTCCTGAATGGGCTGATTTTTGCGAAAAACAAACGTTTTTTTCTGGCCGACGTAGTTTATGTTAACCATGTTGACCTGATCGTCAAAGGTCTCCATCAATACATTCTGCTTCAGTAGACCTCCCTTGAAAGGTTCGGCATAAGGCATTTCGAGATAGAGCCAGTTGGCATCAGCTTCGACCTCATGTCCCACATACTCAAAGGGTTTGGGTTGTTTTTGGGCATTTACGTAGGCAAAGTGAGAACGGATGTATTTTTCGATTAATGGATCGTTTTTATCGCTTGAACGGTCTGCCGAAGGTGTACTTGATAAGTAAACTTTAGTTTTATGTTCCTCTGAAAGTGCTTTCTCAAAATCATCGGTAAAAATCCGGATGCTGATTTCAAAGACACGGTCTTTTTGATTATACTGCATTTGCGTAACGCTGGCATGGAAGTCATGAAGCGTTAAGGGCCGGCCGCCAAATAGGCAACCGGCCACAATAAACAGAATGAGAAAACGAAATTTTACCCCTTTCAAGATCTAGAAAACAGCTTTAAATACGTCGTTGAAGATAGCAAAGGCCATTAGTCCCAGTAAGATGACCATGCCTACCCGTTGCGCTGCTTCCAGAAAGCGGTCAGAAGGCTTACGACCCGAAATGATCTCATAACTCAGAATCGTTGCGTGCCCGCCGTCCAAAGCCGGAATGGGGAGCGCGTTCATAAACGCAAGTGCCATCGACAGTAGTCCGGTAACTGTCCAGAAGCGATCCCATACCCAGATACCGCCAAACAGATTCTGGGCAATACCAATCGGACCACTGAGCGCTTTTGACGCCGAAACTTCACCTCGGAATATCTTGCCAAATCCCTTTATGTTGTCGTAAACGACCTGAAAGGCCCGTTGCGTACCAACTGAAATGGCTTCCCCGAAAGTATACTCCTGAGTCGTGAGTTTGAGCAGGAATTCAGGGTAAAATCCAATTGTACCTTCTTCCGTAGTAGTCATCTTGAGCGCTACGTCCTGTCCATTCCGATTAACGCCTAAGGTGATGGGTTTACGCTTAAGCGGTTTAACAAGCTCGGTAAATTCATGGTAGAAACGAATTGGCCTACCGTTAACGCTCGTGATTACGTCACCTGCTTTTAGACCGGCTTTTTCGGCGGGCTGTCCCGGTGCTATTTCCTTAACTTTGAAGGGTTCAATAGGATCGATGAACTGCAACGCTTTTTTTCTGTCTACTAGTTTATCGACAAAATCATTGGGAATATCAATGTCGATAAGTTGACCGTTGCGTTCAACTGTGTACGAACTGTTTGTGCCAAGAAATACATTGGAAACGTCAATCGCTTCTTCAAAATTGGTAATCTCCTTGCCATTGACCTTCACAATTTTGTCACCAGTACGTAAGCCGATGCTCTTGGCCAGATCGTAAGCGACTATACCGTATTTAGCGTCTTTGGCTGCCAGATACGTATGCCCATTTTTGTACGACAGAACCACAAAAATCAGAATACCCACGATTACATTGACGATAATACCGCCGAGCATAACGATAAGGCGTTGCCAGGCTGGTTTAGCACGAAACTCGTAAGGCTGGGGTTCCGTCAATGTATGAGCCGTATCCAGCGACTCATCAATCATGCCCGTAATTTTGACAAATCCGCCCAGCGGAATAGCTCCGACTCCGTATTCTGTTTCGCCCCGTTTGATGCTCCATATTTTGGGTGGGAAACCAATAAAGTATTGCTCAACGCGCATGCCGAACGCCTTTGCTGCCAGCAAGTGCCCTAATTCATGTAAGCCTACCAAAATGGACAAGCCCAGAATGAGCTGCCCTGCCATCACTAAAATTTCCATCTATTCAGAACTGAGGTAATACAGATTTACAAATGAGCAAACTGGACTGGTTACTTCGAACGACGTTTAAGCGCTCTGAGTAGGAAGACGCCAAGCGCAATGCCAATAACAAACCAAAGCCAGTATTCCATCTATTCGAAAACGTTGAGGATAACACTTACTGTACAAACACCTAAACCAAAGTTTTGATTCGCTCAGCCGCTAATCGCCGAACTTCGTCGTCGCTACGTACATAATCATCGTACACGGGTTGTTGAACAAAGGTCGCTTTGGACAGACAAGACGCAATAATCTCCGAAATCTCCAGGAAGCCAATCTGATCGTGCAGGAAAGCGTCAACGGCAACCTCATTGGCGGCATTGATAATGCAAGGGGCATTACCACCCCGCTCCAGGGCCTCAAACGCCAACCGCAAGTTAGAGAACGTTTCCATATCGGGCTGTTCGAATGTGAGGGACGGATAATCCAGGAAGTTAAAGCGCGAAAAATCCGACCGTAAACGGTTCGGGTATCCCAGGGCAAACTGGATCGGCAGGCGCATATCGGGTAAGCCCATCTGTGCTTTTAAGCTTCCATCTTCAAACTGCACCAGCGAATGAATAATGCTCTGCGGGTGAACCACTACGTCGATCTGATCAGGTCGGAGCCCAAACAACCACTTGGCCTCGATGACTTCCAGCCCTTTATTCATTAAGGTAGCCGAATCGATGGTAATCTTAGCGCCCATGGTCCAGTTCGGATGCTTCAGGGCCTGCGCTTTAGTGACTGTTGCCAGAAACTCGCGTGATTTACCCCGGAAGGGGCCGCCGGAAGCCGTCAGAATTATTTTCTCGATCGGGTTATGGAATTCACCAACCAGACACTGGAAAATTGCTGAGTGCTCCGAGTCGACCGGGTAGATGTTCACCCCTTTTTGGGCGGCTAGCTGCGTAATCAGTTCACCAGCCACTACCAGCGTTTCTTTATTGGCCAGCGCAATGGATTTACCGGCTTCAATCGCTTTGATCGTGGGTAGCAGACCTGCGTAACCGACCATGGCGGTAAGCACCATATCAACGGTATCCATCTGAACAACCGAAGCAATAGCCTTGAGTCCGGCATATACTTTAATTCCCAGCGGGTCGAGGGCTGAAAATACCTGGTCATAGCGATCTTCATTGCAGATGACAACTACGTTAGGCTTTAACTCGATGGCCTGCTGGATAAGTAAGTCAGCATTGGTATTGGTCGTCAGCACCTCCGCCTGAAACTGGTCAGGATGAGCTTTTATTACCTCTACGGCCTGCGTTCCAATGGAACCCGTCGAGCCGAGAATGGCGATATGGCGTTTTTTATTAGTCATGTAATTTACTACGAAGGTATTGGATATGCCGATAGTAGGGAGAGTTTAAGGCTTCAACAAGAGCACCGTTTTCGTAGTCGACGTTACCAATCATATCAATGAGTACATCTTTAAGAATGACGAGGCTATCGCGGCTTGTTTGGAATATTAAATCTTTATCTACTCCTCTATAGTCATAAGCTAAATAATTACGCATTCCTGCTATCTGCTGGCAGGGAATAGCCTGATAAGCATTCTTTAAGCCGATGTCAAATTTTTTAGATTCTTCACTAATAACAAGTAACATATTCCACGTAGCATTGAAATCCAATTGGTCGTTTGCCCAAGTGAATTCTACAGGATCGAAGAAGCCATTAGTATACACGAATATTTTTTCGATGCATTCCAAGGTCGTGCATATATGCGTTGGGTTACGACTGCAAAACCTAAATGACGTCTTTGCGCATGCTGTGCTTGATATATGGGTTCATCAGCTCGCTGCCAACTAAGTCCATTTTTCGGTGGAGTTTCCGGCGAAGAATCCTATACAACCGTTCCTTCTGTGTTCAGGCTAACTTAACATTTGGCTTTTAATCGTATACGAGATCAATGTCGCTCTTTTCGGTTTGTTCATTCCGCGCAAAGCTGCCATATATGCCTATTCGCTCAATGCCAAACTCTTCGCGCAATCTTTCTCGATTTGCTCTCAGCGGTTCTAAGATATAGTCTCGATCAACAGTTGCTGATTTCATTGGCTAGGCCGTTTTTTCTGTTTCTAATAACCCGTCCGCGATTTTTCGGTCGTTTGCCAGGCGGGGTACTTTATTTTGTCCACCTAATCTGCCCTGCGACTTCATGTACCGTTGAAAAGCACCGCGTGGCAGACTCGTTAGCTTCAGCGGTTGTAAGATGGCACCTGTGATGAGGTCGTCGTAATATACATTAAGTTTGATCAGGTGCTTATCAAGATCGCGGGCGAAGGCAGTAACGTCGTTAGGCGGAGTCGCAAACTCTACGAACCATTCGTGATAGGGGAGGCCTTCCTTTGGGCTAACCATCGGGGCAACTGTAAACTCAACGACCTCGGTTTCGGGATGTTGCTGCATGGCGTACTGCAACGATTTTTCAACTTCTTCGCCAATAACGTGCTCACCGAAGGCCGAAATAAAATGCTTGATACGTCCCGTTACAAGTAATCGATACGGATCACGAGATACAAACTTCACGGTGTCGCCAATCGAGTAGCCCCACAAACCCGCGTTGTTATTAATGATCACGGCGTAGTTTTTACCCAGCTCCACCTCGTCAATCGTGAGTCGACGCGGGTTTTCGGTAAAGTACTCGTCGGCGGCAATAAACTCGAAAAAGATGCCGCTGTCGAGCAGCATCAATAAGCCTTCCTCTGTCTGCGTGTCCTGAAAGGCAATGAAACCCTCGGAGGCCGGATACGTTTCGATCGAATCGATGCGTTTGCCAATACTTTCGTAAAGTTTGGCACGATACGGATCGAAATTGACGCCACCGTATATAAATACCGAAAAATCAGGAAATACGTCTTTGATCAGCTTACCGGTACGTTCCTGAATTCGGTCGAAGTACATCTGCACCCAGGGTGGGATGCCCGAGATGAGCGACATGGGTTGCGTTAACGTTTCATCAATGATCCGTTCCAGCTTGGTCTCCCAATCGTCGATGATGTTGGTTTCGTAGCTGGGCAGCTGATTGGTACGTAGATACGCCGGTACGTGGTGATTGGCAATACCCGATAGTCGCCCAATGTTAATACCTGCTTTCTGATCCAGTTCAGGGCTACCGGAGAGGAAGATCAGCTTCTTGTCCAGAAAAGCGCCGTTGCCAGTTTCGTGAATATAATTCAGCAGGGCATCGCGGGCCGAATCGATATGGTTCGGAATCGAGTCGTGAGTGATGGGAATATATTTGGTGCCGGAGGTCGTTCCCGACGTTTTGGCAAAATATAAGGGCTTTCCTTTCCAGAGTATATCGGTGCCTCCGGCCAGAATTTGCTCGATATAGGGCTTTAACTCTTCGTAATCGCGAATGGGAACGGCTTGCCGAAACTCGGCAACCGATTGAATGTCATGAAAACGATGATCGCGGCCAAACACCGTATTACGTCCCTCCGTCACTAACCGCCTGAACCAGCGCTGCTGGACTTCGGTCGGCTGGTACATCCAGTCGCGCTGCCGTTCCACGACCCATTTGGCCAGTGGTTTACTCAATACCGAACGAATTCCCATGATTTCGCAAAAGTAATGTATAATAGACAATGAATAATGCAAAATGGGTTGTGCTTGAATGAACGGCATATACCGATGTTTTTAGGTAACCCATTACTCATTTGTCTGATTGTCATTTGAAAAATAGCGTATTCTATTCAAGGGGTGGGCGTAGTTTGTCTTGAATAATCTATATTTTTGCAAACCTTTCAAAAAACTGTACGCGCATTAAGGCTTAATAGCCAACCTGAAATGGGACTTTTCAATTTTTTAACCAGCGACATTGCGATTGACCTGGGCACGGCGAATACCTTGATTATTCACAAGGATCGGATTGTGGTGGATGAGCCTTCGATTATAGCAATGGACAAAGTCAGCGGTAAAGTGCTGGCTATTGGCCACAAGGCCATGCAGATGCATGAAAAGACCAATGAAAATATCAAGACCATTCGTCCGCTAAAAGACGGGGTAATTGCCGATTTTACAGCCGCCGAACTGATGATTCGGGGCATGATTAAGATGATCGATACCGGTAGTAAGCTGTTTTCGCCTTCGCACCGGATGGTCATCTGTATTCCTTCCGGCATTACCGAAGTTGAGAAGCGAGCCGTTAAGGACTCGGCCGAACACGCTGGTGCCAAAGAAGTATACATGGTGCACGAGCCAATTGCAGCCGCTATTGGTATTGGCATTGACATTACGCAGCCCAACGGCACAATGATTGTCGATATTGGGGGCGGAACGACTGAAATTGCGGTAATCGCTCTGTCGGGGATTGTTTGCGAACAGTCGATACGTATTGCAGGCGACGTATTCACCCGCGATATTGTTGATTACATGCGCCGGGAGCACAACCTGCTCATCGGTGAACGATCGGCTGAGCAGATCAAGATGGAAGTTGGTTCGGCGCTGCCCGAACTCGATAATCCACCGTCTGATTATGAAATCCGGGGTCGTGACCTGATGACGGGTATTCCGAAGGAAATTAAGGTTACGTACAGCGAAATCGCATACGCACTCGACAAATCCATCTCGAAAATTGAGGAGGCTACCATGAAAGCTCTCGAAATTTCACCCCCGGAGCTGTCGGCCGACATCTATACTAATGGTATTCACCTGACCGGTGGCGGTGCTCTCCTGCACGGACTGGACAAACGATTAGGCGCAAAAACCAAACTGCCGATTCACGTAGCCGATGATCCGCTCAAGGCAGTTGTGAAAGGTACGGGCGAAGTGATTAAAAACCTGGATATGTACCGGTCGGTACTAATTAGCTAAGAAGTCAGACATGTAGCCTGGAAATTAGTCTGGATAGCTGAAGAAATAGGCTTTCGGACTGATTTCCAGGCTATAGTTTTTAATCTAATGGGAGAGTTAGTTGACTTTTTCCTTCGAAGTCGAAACTTCATCTTGTTTGTGTTGCTGGAAGTCCTTTGTTTTTACTTCATTATTAACACGAGCAATTACTGGAGTGCTACGTATTTTAATACGTCGAATCGCTACGCAGCTCAAGTTCTGGCATGGTCGAACGCAGCCAATGAGTACGCCAGCCTGCGCCAGGTAAACGCCGACTTGGCGCAGGAGAATCAACGTCTTCGCGATCGATTAACCAAATTGCTTCAGAGTAAGCCCGCGGCACCCGACGAATATCTGGCGGACTCCGCCTTCGCTAACCGGTTCAGGTTTACAGTGGCTAAAGTGGTCAACAATACCACGCAGTTTGCCAACAACTACATTACCATCGATAAGGGTACGGACGACGGGATCCGGCCCGGTATGGGTGTTATCTCACCGACGGGTGTTGTGGGCCGTGTGAAAACGTGTAATCAGCATTTTTCAGTAGTTACCTCAATTCTACATTCCAGCTTCCTGGTGTCATCGGCGTTGACAAAAGCGGAAGAGATCGGAACCGCACGCTGGGATGGTGTAGACCCGCACCTGATTAAGCTAAACGATATTTCGCTCACCAAGCCTGTCAGCAAAGGGGATTCGGTGGTGACGTCGGAGCGTAATTCAACGTTCCCGCCCGGTATCCTGGTTGGCCGTGTCCGAACCATTGGCGTTCAGCCGAACCAGGTTTTTCATGACATTACGCTCGACTTGTCCACCAACTTTAGTAGTCTGGCGTTTGTGTACGTTGTGGAAAATAGCCTGCAAGGTGAGCAGGAGCAATTAGAAAAACAGGTAGAAGCTGAAAAATAAGTTTTCAGTTAGTCGGTTGTGTTAAAAACCACTAACTCCCCCATTCACTATTGACCGTTTTATTACAGCATGACCCTGCGCGAAATAATTACCACTACTTTACTTTTCGTGCTGTATTTAACCTTGCAGATTCTGCTTGCGCGAAATATTGTGTTATTCGATTACGCGTTCTGCTTTGTTTACATCGCCTGCATCCTGCTGTTACCCAACGAAATGAGCATGACCTGGTTGCTGCTGATTGGATTTGCTACGGGTATCATCATCGATACGTTCTATAACACGCTGGGCATGCACGCTGCCGCTACGGTATTGATGACCTATTGTCGACCGTTGGTTGTTCGAGCTCAGATTGATGTTCCAGGTATGGAATCCCGGATCGAATTCTCGTTGCAGGAACTCGGTACGGGGCCTTTTTTCCGGTACGTGTTTATAATGGCGTTAATTCACCACTTGGCGTTGTTTTTTATTGAAGCCAGTAGCGTAGCGTTACTCATTCCTACGCTGATTCGGGTAGCGGCCAGTACGTTGCTGACCAGCGTAAGTGTATTATTGATCCAATTCTTCACAAGAAACTAACATGGCTGAAACACTCATTCTGCCTCAGACCGCCGACCGCCGAGCCGTTTACGATTCGTTACTGCCGCAGATCACGGCTCTCGTTGGAGGTGAGTCAGATCAGATCGCTAACCTGGCGAACATAACGGCTGCTCTGAAAGCGGCATTCGGATTCTTCTGGGTTGGTTTTTATATAAAGAAAGATAACCAGCTCGTACTGGGTCCGTTTCAGGGACCAATCGCCTGCACACGTATTGCCTTTGATAAGGGCGTTTGCGGAGCAGCTTATACCCGCCGGGAAACGATTTTAGTACCGGACGTTGAGCAATTTCCTGGCCATATTGCCTGTAGTTCGGCGTCAAAGTCTGAGGTGGTTGTTCCTGTCTTTAACCAGGCCGGCGAAGTCGTTATGGTACTGGATGTTGACAGTGACCAGCTCGATGATTTTAGCCAGGTGGACGCTGAGGGGCTTGAGCAGGTAGCCAACTTAATTTCAACGTTTTACTGAGATAAGGTCAGGCAGTAAAGTTTACAGACTGGTGTCTTTTTCTGTAAACCCTGCAATACCATGTCTTCTTCGTTTTCGCGTCGGTCGTTTGTCCAGAAGGCGTCACTCGCAACCGCGGCCGCTATTGCCGCTCCTACAATTCTTACGGCTAAGTCTGGCCGAAACACCGCCGAAGCCGTTGTGATCGGTCATAACGGCTTCCGATACCGGGTGGTGCCCGGCTGGGGCTTGTTAGACGCCGGTAAGAATCCCGTCAATGATTGTCACGAAATGGTGCAGGACGCCAATGGGCGCATTCTGATGCTTACCAACGAGACAAAAAATAATGTACTCGTTTACGACAAATCGGGTAAACTGCTCGAAAGCTGGGGACACGAGTACCCCGGCGGTCATGGCCTGAGCATAGGGGGTGAGGGTAATGATCAGTATCTGCTCATTTGTGATACAGACCGTAATCAGGTCATCAAAACAGATCTGAAAGGGCGGGAGTTGCTGAAGCTGGACTATCCGAAAGAAACCGGAAAATACGCGTATCCTGCTCAGTTCAAACCAACAGAAACCGCCGTCAATCCGGCCAATGGCGATATCTACATAGTGGATGGCTATGGTCTGAACTACGTAATGCAGTATGATCGGACCGGTAAGCTAATTCGCTACTGGGGCGGAAAAGGTGAGGCCGTTGATACGTTCGACTGCTGCCACGGCATTGTCGTTGACCGACGTAACGCCAGCAGCCCTACTCTCTTAATTACCGACCGACGACGTAACGCCCTGAAGCGGTTTTCGCTGGATGGGAAATACCTGGCGACGATCGCCTTACCGGGGTCATATATCTGCCGCCCGGTGATTCACGGCCAGAATATCTACGGAGCTGTTTTCCGGAGTACGTCGGACTCGTATCCTGATTCGGGCTATATTCAGATATTGGATAAGAACGACCGGGTTGTATCGACGCCCGGCGGTTCGGAGCCTGTTTACCAGGGTGATAAGCTGGTTGAGCAGCGTAAGGACCGCAGTATGTCCACGTTCATACATCCGCACGATGTGCTCGTAGACGACGATGAGAACGTGTACGTAGCGCAGTGGAATTCCAAGAAAACGTATCCCATTAAGCTGGAGCGAGTCGCCTGACCAGACCTATCCGTATGAACACCTTACTTTTTTTGCAAGCTGTTTCGTCGCAACCAGCCGATTGGGTCCTGTTCTTTGGCCGCTTTCATCCGGTAATCGTCCACTTGCCCATTGGCTTTCTGGTAGTAGCCGCCATTCTGGAACTGGGCAGGAGACTGGGTAAAGTGAACGTGAGCGAATCGGCAATTACGAGCGTACTGTTCTGGTCGGCGGTGAGCGCAACGGTAGCGTGTGCGTTGGGCTATCTGCTATCGCTGGGGGGCGGCTACGAAGAAGAGATTCTGGACGAGCACATGTGGCAGGGCATTGGCGTAGCCGCGTTCGCCTGGATTGCCTGGGCTGTCAAGTCTGACGCGTTCGGTCACCGCATTCCGGCCGGGTCCGCTCTGTACGTACCGGCATTAGGGTTAGCGCTGGTGTTGCTGATTGCGGCTGGTCACCACGGGGGGGCACTTACACATGGGTCAGATTACCTGACTCAATACACGCCCGAGCCTCTCCGGACCTTAGCGGGTATCGCACCCCGTAAGCAGGAGATCGCCATTAAACCAATCACAGACGTAAACCAGGCGCTGGTGTACGAACAGATTGTAAATCCGATTCTGCAAAGTCGCTGTGTGCAGTGCCATAACGCCGAAAAATCGAAAGGGGATCTGCGGTTCGATACCCCCGACATGATCAAAAAAGGTGGTGAAGATGGTCCTATGTTTGTGGCTGGTAAGGCAACCGATAGTGAACTGATTAAACGCTGCTTACTGCCCGAGGAAGACGATCATCACATGCCGCCCAAAGGCAAGAACCAACTCACTGAAGGGCAAATTGCATTACTGACCTGGTGGATCGATCAGGGTGCTCCTTTTGACAAAAAGGTGTCGGAGGTAAAAGTTACCGATGCCATTCGGCCTGTATTGGCTTCATTAGCTACAGGTGGTTCTAGTGCAACGGATGGAGCATCGGTTGCGTCGGGTCCTGCCCCCCAGTCTCCCGTGCTGACCATGAAGGTTCCGGCAGCCGATGTAAAGGCGGTTGATGAGTTACGGAAAACGGGCTTGCTGGTACTTCCTCTCTCAAAAGAACAGAATCAAGTCGAAGTGAGCGCCGTAAACGCCCGGACATTCAACGATGCGCAGGCGGTTTTACTGCCTAAGTTAAGCGAACAGATTGTTTGGTTGCGGCTGGGCGATACGGATATATCAGACGTAACGCTAGCTCAGGTTGCTAAACTTAAGAATCTTCAGAAGCTGCATCTGGAGCAAACGAATGTGACAGACGCGGGGCTCAGTCAATTAAAAGGTCTGACGAATCTAGAGTACCTGAATCTATACGGTACCTCAATTTCAGACGCGGGTTTGGCCGAATTAGTGCAATTGAAGAGCCTGAAGACGGTGTACTTGTGGCAAACAAAAGTAACGGAGCAAGGATTGGCTCTCTTGAAAAAGACAAGGCCCTCCTTAGAGATTGTTGGCGGAATTACTGAGCAAGCCGTTGCCGAGTTCGCAAAAACTGCTGAGTCTAAAGCAGATGAACCGAAAAAGAACTAATCCCGATGCAGTGCTGAAATGATACGTGTCAATAATAATGGTTATACCACTAGTATTGACACGTATTTTGTATGGTCGAATTATCGGCAGGTCAATTTTGAACAGAAAGAAGATACGATTGTCTCATTTTTGGGGGATTTAGTTGGTATTTTTGTTAATTCGATTCATTATCAAGGTAATCTGTCTGTATGCGTAGTTGGTCTGACACACGATTTGGGTATGCTCTTCTTAGCTCGGCTGCAATCCTGTTCGGAGCCTCAGTCTGGCTAACCGCCTGCCATAAATCGGTTCAGAAAACCCCGGATATAGTAGCCGCTGAGGCTGATCTCCCCGAAAAGGTTGATTATAATTTACACGTCAAGCCCATCCTGTCGGACCGTTGTTTTGCCTGTCACGGACCCGATCAGGCTAAACAGCAGGCAGGTTTGCGGCTCGACACGCCCGATGGGGCTTATGAAGCCTTGGCTAAAAGTGGCCATACGGCCATCGTGCCCGGAGACCTGGGTGGCAGTGAGCTGGTCCGGCGAATCCTGAGTCTCGATCCGGACGTAATGATGCCTACGCCGGAGTCGAACTTGAACTTAAACGCTCAGGAAAAAGCGATGTTGATCCGATGGGTCGAGCAGGGCGCTGCTTACAAGGAGCACTGGTCGTTGATTACGCCAACTTTGCCTGAGCTTCCCAAGGTGAAAAATGGGAAATGGGTAAAAAACGATATTGACCGCTTTGTGCTGGCTCAGCAGGAGTCCAGAAAATTAACCCACGCAGCCGAGGCTGATAAAACGACGCTGTTACGTCGCGTTAGTCTGGACCTGACGGGGCTGCCGCCCACGCCTGATGAGATAGATGCCTTCCTGGTCGACACATCACCAAATGCGTATGAAAAGGTAGTCCATCGCCTGCTGAACAGCCCGCATTACGGGGAGCGGCAAGCGGTAGAATGGCTCGACGTAGCCCGATACGCTGATACGCACGGGTATCAGGACGATGGCATGCGTACGATGTGGCCCTACCGGGACTGGGTGATTCGGGCGTTCAACCGCAACTTGTCATTCGATCGGTTCGTTACGTGGCAGTTGGCCGGAGATCTGCTGCCAAAGCCCAGTAAGGACATGATTCTGGCAACCGCTTTCAACCGGAATCACCAGCAAAGTCAGGAGGGAGGAATTGTGCCGGAGGAGTATCAGGCCGAATACATCGCTGATCGAACCGCTACGTTCGGCAAAGCGATGCTGGGTCTGACGGTTGAATGTGCCCGTTGTCACGACCACAAATACGATCCAATCTCGCAGAAAGACTATTATTCCTTAGGGGCCTTTTTCGCCCAGAATAATGAATATGGGCAGATTCCGTACAACGGTGAACCTGCTCCGCACCTTACCTTGCCAACGCCCGAAGCAGAAGCTAAGCTGAAATTTATTCGCGAGAAAATACGGGGGATCGATCAACAGCAGGTCACTGATTTGAACGTGGTTAAGCAACGCTTTGCTACGTGGCTGGCTCAGGCCCAACGCGATCCGGCTAAAGCCTTACTTCCTGCTGATCAGGACCTAGCTATTTACGTTCCTTTTGATCGAAGCGAAGAGGTATTGGCCGAGAAGCCGAAAAAGGATGAGCCAACAAAAAAGGGGGACAGGAAGAGTGTCGTTAAGGTTGCTGAGCCGAAAACGCCGACTGCCCCCCGTCTGCGTCGTATTTACCAGAACATGGCAAATGATACGTTACCGCTTGAAATGCAGGGCGATCTGGACGCTAAGATTCCGTTCATTAAAAGTCCGGCCGGAGCTGGTATCCGACTTATTGGCGAGAGCTTTGTGCAACTAAAAAGCATTGGCGGGTTTGACGCCTGGATGGGGAAAAGTAAAACAAACGCTTATCCGCCGGGGTGGTACGAACGAAATCAGCCTTTTACTGTGGGTATTTGGGTCAACGTCCAGGACGCTAAGCTGAAAGGCCCTTTATTTAACCGCAGCTTAGGGCCATTTAATGGCTTTCGGGGATACGAGTGCGTCCGGCTTGACAATGGTCGGCTCGCCTTTCGCCTGAGCAATGTCTGGCCCGACGATGCCATCGATGTGGAAACCCTCGACAAGCTGCCGCTGAACAAATGGACGTACCTAACCATAACCTACGACGGTACGAGCCAGGCCAGTGGCCTGCATATCTATACAAACGGTTTTCTGGCGCGTACGCGTGTTGTCACGGACCATCTGACTCAGAGTACCATCTGGGGGAAAAGCAAAACGAATTGGGGAGCCGGGACGCCTAACTTCAGCATTGGCCAACGTCACGACTATAATTACAAAGGCTACGCGGTAGATGAGCTTCGGGTGTACAACCGGAAACTTACCCCGCTCGAAGTGCAAAGCTTGTTTTCCCAACGTGATGAACTGCAAACCGCACTACGTACCTCAACGCGTACTCCTGCCCAGCAAGCCGCTCTTTTTGATTATTACGTAACCAATGTAGATCGTTCGGTTCAGGAACGACGACTGATTCGGGAGCAGCAACTGGGTGAAGAAACAAGTGTATTGAATGAGCAAATTGATGTAATGGTGATGCGGGAACGGAAATTCAACCGGCCAACGCATCTGCTCAAACGCGGTGCCTACGATGCCCCTGGCGAAGCGGTTGTACCGGCGGTGCTCCATAGTCTGCCGCCTATTCCTGACAACGTACCCAAAAACCGACTTGGTCTGGCTACGTGGCTGGTACAGCCCGAGAATCCTCTATTTAGTCGCGTGATGGTTAATCGGTTCTGGCAACAGTATTTTGGGCAGGGATTAGCTAAAACGAGTGATGACTTCGGAAATCAGGGTGCTCTGCCCAGCCATCCCGAACTGTTGGATTACCTGGCTGTGAAATTTCGGCAGTCAGGCTGGAACGTAAAAGCCATGCACAAGCTGATCGTTATGTCAGCTACGTATCGTCAGTCATCGAGTGCGACGGAGAAAGCGCGCGAGGCTGACCTCGACAATACGTATCTGACCCGTGGACCCAGCTATCGGATGTCGGCCGAACAAGTGCGCGATAATGCGTTAGCCGCGAGTGGACTGTTGAGTCGATACGTCGGTGGACCAAGTGTTCGCCCGTATCAGCCAGCGGGTATCTGGGAAGCGTTAGCGACACGTAACGCGGTTAAATACGTTCAGAGTAAAGGTGATAGCTTGTATCGCCGGTCGTTGTATACCATCTGGAAACGCTCGTCGCCACCACCCATGATGCTGAACTTCGATGCGGCTGAACGGCATACCTGCATTGTTAAGCGACAGAAAACCAGTACGCCGTTGCAGGCACTTGTTACGTTGAACGACCCGCAGTTTGTCGAAGCCGCCCGCGTGTTAGCCCAGCGGGCGATGGCTCGGGGTGAGCAGGGTGACAAGTTGCTCGACAATGCCTTTAAAGCTATTGTCAGTCGACCCGCCCGACCGCAGGAGATTCAACTCATGAAGCAGCTTTATACGGAAGAGTTGACTGATTTCAGGAAAAATCCGAAACGATCCAAGGAACTGCTGTCCGTGGGCGAGTACCCGGTTGACAAGAAGCTTAACCCGGCTGAGCTGGCTGCCTGGACGGTTGTGGCGAGCACAATTCTAAACTTTGACGAAGCGATTATTAAACGATAACGTATTGTTAGTCAATTGATGAGCAAAGGTTGCCTTTCAGCTAACATACTAACTGGCCAGCTTTATGGAGATACAGGACCAGATTCATGATCAGCTTAGCCGCCGGACTTTCCTGGGGCAAACCAGCGCCGGTTTAGGCACTATCGCGCTGGCATCTTTATTGAATCCAACCAACCTGTTTGGCAGAACACCGGGCGAAAACCCGGCGGTGGGTAAACCGCATTTTTCGCCAAAGGTAAAGCGCGTGATTTACCTGTTTCAAAGCGGGGCTCCTTCGCAGTTAGAGCTGTTTGATTATAAACCGAAGCTCGAAGCCATGTGGGGTAAAGAACTGCCGGAGTCGGTGCGAAAAGGGCAGCGACTGACGGGTATGACCGCCGGACAGAGCCATTTTCCGTTGGCTGCCTCAAAATACAAGTTTGCGCAATATGGTCCCGGCCGCATGTGGATCAGCGAGCTACTGCCTTATACGGCACGTATCGCCGACGATCTGACGTTCGTGCGGTCGATGCATACGGAAGCCATCAACCATGACCCGGCCGTTACGTTCTTCCAGACGGGTAGTCAGCAGGCGGGCCGACCTTCGTTCGGGTCGTGGATCAGTTATGGCCTAGGGAGCGATAACCAGAATTTACCGGCTTTCGTGGTCTTGCTCTCCAAGGGCCGCGATGGAGATCAGCCGCTATATGCTAAGTTATGGAGTAATGGATTTCTACCGTCGGTTCACCAGGGCGTTGTGTTTCGTTCGGGTCCCGATCCTGTATACTACCTGAACAATCCGCCCGGTATTGATAAAACCAGCCGTCGGCGCATGCTCGATTACCTGACCAGGATGCATCAGGATCAGTATAAACACGTACTGGACCCCGAGATTAACAACCGTATGGCACAGTACGAAATGGCGTACCGGATGCAGACCTCAGTTCCCGAAACGCTCGACATCTCCAAAGAACCCGATTACATTTTTGATATGTACGGGCCCGATAGCCGGAAGCCTGGCACATTTGCGGCTAACTGCTTACTGGCCCGAAAACTCGTTGAAAAAGATGTCAAGTTTATTCAGTTGTATCATCAGGGATGGGACCAGCACGGCAACCTGCCTAACGATATCAAGATCCAGGCAAAGAGCGTAGACCAGCCTTCGGCTGCGTTGATTATGGACCTGAAACAGCGTGGTTTGCTGGACGATACACTCGTAATCTGGGGTGGAGAATTTGGCCGGGGTAGCTATTCACAGGGCAAATTAACCCGCGATAATTACGGGCGTGACCATCACCCTCGGGCGTTCTCGGTCTGGATGGCAGGGGCGGGCGTCAGAAAAGGGGTGGTGCATGGCGAAACGGATGAGTTTGGGTATAACGTCGTCCGTGATCCGGTGCATGTGCATGATTTTCAGGCTACTGTCTTGCATCTACTTGGCCTCGATCACGAGAAGCTGACCTTCAAAAGTCAGGGTCGCCGTTACCGCTTAACCGATGTTCACGGCAAAGTTGTGAAGCCGCTACTGGCTTAAGTTTTTAAGCGCTGACTTACTCAGGCGCCCCACTACTTCAGTCTGGTTCGGAATTGTAGCGAGCAAACATCTTTGAAGAAGTCACGTTGAAACAATGTGGCTTCTTTATTTTTGCCGGTATGCTACAACAACTTGATACCTGGATACGGGGCCTGATTCGGTGGGCAGGTTATATACCCAACCGCGACATATCGGGCTGGGTTCTGCTGATTTCGGCTGTGCTGTTCGGCTTAATTGTTGACGTAATTATTACCCAGATAATTCGGTTTATCGTCCGTCGTCGGCCGTTTCAAACCTTAGCTTTGCTCAAAATTCATGTCCGTTGGGCGTTCTGGGCGTTCATTCCCTCGGCGTTGTTTCTCCTGGCTACGAACGTACAGTCCGAGCGTTTTTTGCGTCGTCATCCCGTTGCCGATAAAGCCGCCGAAGTTCTTTTTTTGATCATCACCACCTGGCTGATTGTTAAGTTGCTTAAGGTTGGCGAACTCCTGCTCATCCGAGAGTACGATACAACACAGGACGTTAATTTGTCGCAGCGCAAATTTGTAACGCAGGTGCGGTTTGTCCGCCGTATTATCGCGCTTGGGGTGATTATCATCAGCGGCTCGCTTCTGCTCATTACGTTTCAGGGGAGCCGTAAGGTCGGACTGAGTGTGTTGACATCGGCCGGGGTCGTTTCGGTCGTGCTTGGCTTTGCGGCTCAAAAAACGCTGGCCAACCTGCTGGCTGGTATTCAGATTGCCTTTAATCAGCAAATTCGGCTTGATGATGCGGTTGTTGTTGAAAAGGAATGGGGACGTATTGAAGAAATCAACCTGACTAATGTGGTTGTCCGCTTGTGGGACCGGCGACGGCTGATTTTGCCCATTACGTATTTCGTCGAAACCCCTTTCGAAAACTGGACCCGTTCTGATGCGTCGATAACGGGAGCCGTTTTTCTGTACCTGGATTACACAATTCCAGTCGACAAGGTACGTGAGAAGGCCCGCGAATTAGCGGAAGCCGATCCATTGTGGAATCGGCAGGTATTTGCTGTACAAGTAACTGATACGCAGCCTATGTGTATTGTTGTTCGGGTGTTAGTATCGGCCCCGGATGCACCGTCAGCTTTTGATTTGCGGTGTCACCTTCGCGAACAGCTCATTGCCTTTATTCGGGACGAATACCCACAAGGATTACCCCAAACCCGGTTAATGCTCGCGGAAGAACTGCGGCCTCGTGAAGTAAAAAGCGTAGAGTAATTGAGAAAGCTTTGAAAAAAAGCTGGCAAGTAGCTCTTCGACTACGCGCCAGCTTTTTATCTGTGATTGGGATTAATCTTCCCAGCCAAACGACCGTTCAATGGCTTTTTGCCAGCCGCGCATCAGGCGGGTCCGCTGAGTTTCGTCCATGTTCGATTCATACGTATGAGCAATTCCCCAGTTCTGACGTAAGTCATCCAGGTTTTGCCAGTAGCCAACGGCCAGACCAGCGGCATAAGCGGCTCCCAGTGCCGTGGTTTCCGTCATGCGCGGGCAAATAACGGGGCCGTTTAGTACGTCGGCCTGAAACTGCATGAGCAGCGAGTTTACCACCATACCGCCATCGACACGTAACGACTTAAGCGATACGCCTGCATCCTGTTCCATGGCCCGGACAACATCAACGGTCTGGTAGGCAGTGGCTTCCAATACAGCGCGGGCCAGATGCCCTTTGTTCACAAAACGCGTTAACCCCGCAATAATGCCCCGGGCGTCGGCTTTCCAGTGCGGAGCGTAAAGCCCCGAGAAGGCTGGCACAAAATAAGCGCCACCATTATCGTCGACTGATCGGGCAAGCGCTTCAATGTCGGTACTTTTCTTGATGATGCCAAGGTTGTCGCGCAGCCATTGCACAAGCGCTCCCGTGATGGCTACACTACCTTCCAGCGCGTAATGCACCGGCTCGTTCTGAAACTGATACGCTACGGTTGTCAGTAAACCACAGGTAGACGGACGTAGCTCCGTCCCCGTATTCATCAGCAGAAAGCATCCCGTGCCATACGTATTTTTAGCCTGGCCTGGCTCATAGCAGGTTTGACCCACCAGCGCAGCCTGCTGGTCACCTAAAATCCCCGCAATGGGAACGCCGGGTAACACTTCGGACGAAACCATACCGTAGACTTCGCTGCTTGGCCGAATCTGCGGCAACATCGCACGAGGTACGGTAAAGTCGCCAAGCAGTGAATCATCCCAGCTCAATGTCTTCAGATTCATGAGTTGGGTACGGCTCGCGTTCGTTACGTCGGTCAGATGCAAGCCGCCGTTCACGCCCCCGGTCAGGTTCCAGACCACGAACGTGTCCATATTCCCAAAGAGCGCGTCACCCCGCTCGGCATCTTCCCGTAAACCGGGTACGTTGTCCAGCAACCACTTCAGCTTTAAGCCGCTGAAATACGTAGCAAGCGGTAAGCCGGTTTGCTCGCGAAACCGATCCTGACCACCCTCTCCGGCCGAAAACTGCGTAACCAGATCTGCCGTACGCATATCCTGCCAGACAATGGCGTTGTAATACGATTTGCCCGTCCGACGATTCCAGACCACGGTGGTTTCGCGTTGGTTGGTAATGCCGATAGCCGCAACATCCTGCGCCGACAGCTTGGCTTTGATCCGGGCCAGGGCAATTACTTCGAGGGTATTCCGCCAGATCTCTTCTGGATCGTGTTCAACCCAGCCGGGCTGCGGATAAATCTGTTTATGCTCTTTTTGAGCCAATGAAACAATCTGACCCTGCCGGTCAAATACAATGCAACGTGTACTGGTGGTACCTTGATCAATGGCCGCTACGTAGGTGGGCATAGGAATATTCGTAGGAGGTGACGGGTGTAATTAAGTAGAGAAGATAAATTATAACGCAAACCACCGGATCAGAAACCCACCAATGGCGGCTCCGATAAGTGGGCCTACAACCGGAATCCAGGCGTATCCCCAATCGGATGAACCTTTATTCGGTATGGGAAGCAGGGCATGCGCTAAGCGAGGACTAAAATCGCGGGCTGGACTGATGGCGTAACCCGTTGTGCCGCCAAGCGATAGGCCGATGCTCCACACCAGAATGCCCACCAAGTAAGGACCTACGCCGATGGCGAGCTCGCCTAGATTTTTGGACGAAATACCCGCTAAGCCCAGTATGAGTACGATGGTTGCGAATGTTTCGCTGAGGAAGTTTGCGCCGGAATTGCGGATGGCAGGGCCGGTTGCAAAACAGGCTAGCTTAGCTCCAGGATCTGGTGTGGCTGCCCAATGCGGCAGATAATGCAGCCACACGAGCGTTGCCCCCAGAAAAGCCCCGATCAGTTGAGCGGCAATGTAGGGGAAAATATGGCTGAAGTCATTCGTGGCTATGGCGAACGCAACCGTAACGGCCGGATTTAGGTGGGCGTCGGTGCTACCAAACGCTTTCGCCACGAAGACTCCCATGGTTACGGCGAACGCCCAACCCGCGGTAATGACAATCCACCCGGCCGATTCACCTTTGGTCTGTTTGAGAACGACATTGGCTACTACGCCATTGCCTAGTAAAAGCAGAACCATCGTACCGATAAGCTCGCCGAGAAAAGAAGATGTTTGCATTTGTAAGATTTTGATAGACAGCGTATTATCCTTGGTAAATCTTGGTTCTTAACAGAGATTTGCCAACACACGTGCATCTACCCGGTTCAGGGTTTAGGAATAGTTTGTGCGAATTAAGTCATATTTTTGACATGTGTACAACCGCAATTCGCATTGGTTATGAAAAGCATCGTATTTGAACAAGCAGGCAAACCGGCTTCCATTCTGCAAGCCAAGGAGCTCCCTACGCCTGAACCGGGACCGAATGAGGTTCGCGTGAAGGTGATTGCCAGCCCGATCAACCCATCCGACATTATGTTCGTGCAAAACCTCTACGGCATCCGGCCTCAGTTCCCGTCGGGGGCCGGATTTGAAGGGGTAGGGGTTGTCGATGCGTTGGGCGAAGGTGTTCAGATGCGTACCGGTATGCGGGTCAGTTTTACGAGCGTTGGTACGTGGTCGGAATATGCCATTGCGCACCAGCGAAGCCTTATTCCTGTGCCCGATGCCCTGTCCGATGAGGTGGCGGCTCAACTATTCGTGAATCCCTTCACCGCCTACGCGATGGTGCAGGAGTCAGGCCTACAGGAAGGCGGCTGGCTTCTGGTAACGGCTGCGGGTTCGGCCTTTGGCAAACTGGTTGTTCAACTGTGCAAAATGCGAGGGATAAACACCATTGGTACGGTACGTCGGGATGACCTCAACGACGAGTTGAAAGCGTTGGGTTTAACGGAAGTTGTGAATACGGAAACCGAGAATTTAAGCGTACGAGTCAAACAGATTACCGGTGGCAATGGCGTTACGTGTGTGCTCGATGCTGTTGGAGGACACACTGCCACCGAAGCCCTTAAGTGCCTTAGCCGGGGCGGAACCATGTTTATCTATGGATTGCTAAGCCTACAGGATCCATCTATCAACGCTGGTTTGCTCATATTTCGGGAGCTGACGGTGAAAGGATTCTGGTTAACCGACTGGATGCGCCGGGTTGACAGTCAGACGCGTCAGGAAGTAGCGCAGAATGTGATCAGCCTACTGGCTTCCGGAAAAATTCAGTTACCTGTTGAAGCGACATATTCTCTCGATGAGATTGTAGAAGCTGTTGAGCACGCCGATCGGCCCGGACGCCGGGGAAAGATTCTGGTGAAGCCTTGATGGATCAGCAGACATAGCCTAAGTTTCTCTTTCGTTTTCTGGCAGCTTCCTTATCTTTGACAACAATATCCGGTTTAATCAGCACGTTTGTTCCAAAACACCGCTGATATACCGTCATCTACTTACCCATTGGTTTATATGCTCTTGCTTCAGGTTCCGGCCACCGATACCACGGCCGCATCGCTGTCGGCCACCTCAGCGGCTGCTCAGCCCCAAAGTCTGCAATTGTTTGATCTGGTGGCTAAAGGCGGTTGGGTAATGATTCCCATCGCGTTTTTATTCTTCTCGGCACTTTACCTGATTTTTGAGCGGTTCTTCGTGATCCGTTCGCAGACAAAAACGGATGCGAACTTCATTGATAACATCCGCGATATGGTAGCGCAGGGTAATATCAAGTCGGCCGAATCTTTCGCCAAGAACCAGCGTACGGCCATGGGGCGCGTTTTTGAGAAAGCAATTGGTCGTATCGGATCGCCTATCAAAGAGATTGAAAGTACCGTGGAAACGGTTGGCCAGATTGAACTGTCCCGACTCGAACGGAATATGGGTTATCTGGGCATTATAGCCGGTATCGCCCCCATGTTGGGTTTCATCGGTACCATTTCGGGGATCATCCGCATATTTTACGACATTTCCCTGTCGGATAATATCAGCGTCGGTATTATCGCTGGTGGTCTGTACGAAAAAATGATTACGTCGGGCTCTGGTCTGATTGTAGGGGTAATCGCTTATACAGGCTACCACCTGCTGAATATGATGATTGAGCGGTTCACGCTGGCCTTGGAAGTAAACGCGTATGAGTTTATCGAAATCCTTCAGAAGCCAACAAACGAACCAGCACGGATGCGGTAAGGCTAACCTAGTCTGAACCGCTTATTGATATAAATTCCTATCTAACGTCCGGTAGGGCTGGGGTCTATGAAGCTTAGAAGAAAAAATAAATTTGCGGCCGAGGTAGCGACGTCTTCGCTGAACGACATCATGTTTTTCCTGCTGTTGTTCTTCCTGATTATCTCAACCGTAGCGAATCCGAACGTAATCAAGCTTTTACTTCCTAAAGCGGCTTCGTCGCAACAGTTGAGTAAGAAGCAGGTAACCTTATCGGTAGACGACAAGAAGCAGTATTATATTGACAAAAAGCCAGTCGATCCGGCGAATCTGGAAACCGAGTTAAAAACGGTAATGGCCGGTATTGATGAGCCAACGGTTGTGGTGCGGTTCGATAAATCACTGACGGTACAGGATCTGGTCGACGTATTGCAGACTGGTGCCAAGCTAAATATTAAAATGGTCATGGCTACGTCCAAGTAAGTCGTAAGCACTGAACGTGAAAAATAGGCTCGTGATCACGAGCCTATTTTTTTATGCGTCAATACGTGAATTTTGTCGGTTTGTTGCTGACGTACTGCCTGCTTCGCGTTCGAACGGGCAATTAGCTCCAAGCACCTGCTTTGGATAGTTTATGTACCTATTAAGTACGTATTGATGAGTTGAAGAAGTGAGCAACCGAAAATAATTCTGGGTTAGGGTTCGAACAGGGTGACGTACCCCATAATAAAACCACTGAAACCTGTTTACCTTTGTAGCCTTACCGCGCGAAAACCCGGTTTGGTTATGACGCATCAACTTGTACTCAAAAAGCCGCTGGCGTTTTTCGATCTTGAAACGACCGGTATTAATGTTGCCAAAGACCGTATTATTGACGTCTGCATCGTGAAGGCCCTGCCCGGCGGTGAAGTTGTCAGCAAAACGCAGCGTGTTCACCCCGGCATGCCGATTCCGCTCGAATCGAGTATGATTCACGGCATATACGATGAGGATGTAAAGGATGCTCCTCCGTTCAAATCGGTTGCCCGAACACTGGCTCAGTTTCTGGAAGGCTGCGATCTGGCGGGATTCAATTCTAATCGGTTCGACGTACCTCTGTTGGTTGAAGAATTTTTACGGGCAAACATCGATTTTGACTTGAAGAATCGACGCATGGTTGATGCCCAACGGATTTTTCACCTCATGGAACCGCGAAATCTCACGGCTGCCTATCGGTTTTACTGCGACAAAGAATTGATTGGTGCCCACGGAGCCGAAGCTGACACAATCGCTAGTCTCGAAGTGCTCAATGCCCAGGTGCAGCGTTATATGGGTCGGATCGCCAAAACCGACAGTGGGCAGGACGTAGTGTTCGAAAATGACGTCGAGATGCTCCACAGTCTGACCGCCACGAAAAACGTGGACCTTGCCGGGCGAATGATCATCAATGATAAAGGTGAGGAAGTATTCAATTTTGGTAAGCACAAAGGACTGCCGGTATTGGATGTACTCAAAAAAGAACCTTCTTTTTACGACTGGATACAAAAGGGCGAATTTACACTCGACACAAAACGCCGGCTGACCGAAATTCGGCTGCGCATGCTGACCAGCGCAAATGGGCGAAAGTGAAAAAGTTGTGAAGTTAGTAGAGTATACGTAACGAGTTCATTACCAATCTGTATTACACTTGATCGACTCACTTCGCAACATACTCTTTCCACCAATACCGAATAATCTGTACATTTGCGGCACTTTCTATTAACCGGCAAGCCATGCAACCCACGCAGGACGTCCTCATTCCGGAAGTCATTCAACAAATACCGCTTACGTACTACCTGATTCTTAGTACCGCATTATTCGTTATCGGCATTATTGGCGTACTAACCCGGCGCAATGCAATTATCATCTTTATGTCCATCGAGCTTATGCTCAATGCGGTTAATCTGCTGCTAATTGCCTTTTCTTCCTACCGCTCGGATTCTGCCGGTCAGGTATTTGTCTTTTTTATCATGGCTGTTGCTGCCGCCGAGGTATCGGTTGGGCTGGCCATTATTGTGATGATCTATCGCAACACGCGCTCAATTGATGTGAGCTTATTAAATAAATTAAAATGGTAATGTACGGTTGAGTGGTATCGATGCGGTGCTGTTAACCGTGCTATTCACTCATTCGCCCTTTCACTCATTCACTCAGTATCAATGCAACCAGAATTACTCTGTGCGTTAATTCCGCTTTTTCCGCTGATTGGTTTTCTCATCAACGGTATTGGCTTCCGACATGTACCGAAAGGGCTGGCTGGGGGCATTGCAACAGTAGCTGTGCTGGCCTCGTTTCTTACATCGGCCTTCTTATTCGGAGCGTTTATTGGCAACCAACACCAGACCAGCAGTACCGCTCCGCTCGTCGTCACCCTTTTCGACTGGATCAGCGTCGGTGATCTGCACATCAACTTTTCGTTTCAGATTGATCAGCTTAGCCTGATTATGTTGTTGGTTGTTACAGGTGTTGGCTCACTAATTCATTTGTACAGTATCGGCTACATGAGCCACGACGAAGGATTCGGTAAGTTCATGGCTTTCCTGAATCTGTTCGTATTCTTTATGTTGCTGCTGGTGATGGGGTCCAACTACGTCATCATGTTTATTGGCTGGGAGGGCGTTGGTCTGTGCTCGTACCTGCTCATCGGCTTCTGGAATACAAATACCAATTACAACAATGCCGCTCGGAAAGCCTTCGTCATGAACCGTATCGGGGACTTAGGCTTTTTGCTCGGCATATTCATGCTGATCAATACGTTCGGCACCGTTGAATACATAGACATCTTCAAACAGGCGACCAGTCTGACAATGGGCGACGAGACAGTGTTCCTGATCACGATGCTCTTGTTCGTAGGAGCAATGGGTAAATCGGCGCAGATTCCGCTCTACACCTGGCTGCCCGATGCAATGGCTGGTCCAACGCCCGTGTCAGCTCTTATTCACGCAGCAACGATGGTGACAGCCGGTATCTATATGGTCGTTCGTTCGAACGTACTATATACGCTGTCTCCGTTAACATTGGAGATTATTGGGGGTATTGCCATTGCCACGGCTCTTTTGGCCGCTTCGATCGGCTTGTTGCAAAACGATATCAAGAAGGTACTGGCGTATTCGACGGTGTCGCAGCTGGGATATATGTTCCTCGGTTTGAGCGCAACGGCGTATACGGCCGGGATGTTTCACGTTGTCACTCACGCGTTCTTCAAAGCGTTGTTGTTCCTGGGCGCTGGTAGTGTGATTCATGCCATGTCCGACGAACAGGATATTCGGAAAATGGGCGGACTGCGGAAATATCTGCCGGTTACATTCTGGACCTTCCTGATCGGTACGTGGGCAATTTCGGGGATTCCTCCGCTGGCTGGCTTCTTCTCAAAAGATGAAATTCTGGCGCATGTGTTTGCACACAGCAAAGTCTTGTGGGCTTTAGGTGTGCTGGGTTCAGGACTGACTTCCTTCTACATGTTCCGATTACTGTTCCTGACGTTCTTTGGCGAGTTTCGGGGCACTGATGAGCAAAAGCATCATCTTCATGAGTCACCCGCGACGATGACCGCACCCCTTTTGTTCCTGGCGGTTCTGTCGGCCGTCGGTGGTGCGTTGAATCTGCCGGGTTCAGGCTGGTTAGGTGATTTCATGACTCCGCTTTTCGAAGGCTCTCGTCAGGTGAATCCAGAAGCGTTTGCCGAATCGACCATTGAACACAGCACCGAATACATTCTAATGGCTGTTTCGGCGGGCGTTGCCCTGCTGGCGTTCGGCCTTGCCTACGTAATGTACGTGAGCCGTCGGGCAGTACCCGCGCCGGAAACGGCCGAACGGTCATTGCCTGAGCAGGTCATCTATAATAAATATTACGTCGACGAGCTATACGATACAATCATCGTTCGGCCTGTTCGCGGCCTGGGCGATGCCCTGTACAGCTTTGGCGAAGGGCTCGTTGATGGTGTTGTAAACGGGATTGCCTGGCTGGTTCGCCAAAGTTCCGCGCAACTGCGACTGCTTCAGAACGGATCAATTGGTTTCTACGTCTTCGCCATGGTATTAAGTATTGCGGTCATTTTCGCATTACGTTTCTTTGTTCGTTTCTGACCTACCGGCATTTGAATTACGAATATGCTTACTCTAGCGTTACTCTTTTTTCCCGCCCTGGCTGCCACGTTGCTGTTAGTGACCAAAGGCGAGACCGTAAAGCAAATAGCCTTCGGGGCCGCCTTAGTTGAACTGGCACTTGCTGTATATACGTTCGTAACATTTACCCCCGATGCAACCTCCCAGTTTGGGTTCGATTACGCCTGGATCGGTTCGCTGGGTATTCGGTTCAGCGCGGGTATTGACGGTATTAGTCTACTGCTGGTGTTACTGACGGGCTTACTCGTCCCCTTCATTGTGCTGTCGACCTTCAACCGCAGCTACGAACGGCCCAGCACGTTCTATGCCTTGATCTTGTTCATGCAGGCTGCTCTGATGGGCGTCTTCACCGCTCGGGATGGGTTTCTGTTTTACTTATTCTTTGAAGCTGCGCTCATCCCCATTTATTTTTTGGCGGCTATGTGGGGTGGAGAGAACCGCATTCCGGTAACCTTCAAGTTTTTCGTCTATACAATTTTCGGTAGTCTCTTCATGCTGGTGGCGTTGGTGTATTTATACTACCAAACACCTGCTATTGCCGGGGCTCCTCATTCGGCAGCTATTGCCGATTTCTACAAGCTAAAACTAACCCCCGAAGCGCAGGGCTGGGTCTTCTGGGCGTTCTTCATTGCCTTTGCGATCAAAATGCCGGTGTTTCCATTCCATACCTGGCAACCCGATACGTACGTTGAATCGCCAACGCCAGCAACGATGCTTCTGGCGGGTATCATGCTCAAAATGGGCGTATATGGCTTGATTCGGTTCATTATGCCTATCGTGCCATTAGGGGTGGAAGCCTGGGGTCATACGGCCATTGTTTTATCCGTAATCGGTATTGTGTACGGTTCAATCATTGCCATTCGTCAGCGCGATATGAAGCGGCTGATTGCGTACTCGTCGTTCTCGCACGTTGGGCTAATGGCAGCCGGTGTGTTTTCGCAGACCGAAACGGGTATGCAGGGCGCACTAGTGCAGATGCTGGCGCACGGAATCAACGTAGTCGGTATGTTTTTTGTAGCCGATATAATCTTCTCTCGGACCAACACCCGGCAATTGGATCAGCTTGGCGGCATTACCCGTACTACGCCAAAACTGACCGTTTATTTTATGATTATGCTGCTGGGCAGCGTGGCTCTTCCGCTGACGAACGGGTTCGTAGGCGAGTTTCTGCTGCTACACGGCGTCTTTACCTATAACCACTACCTTGGCTTAGCGGCTGGATTCACCATTATATTCGGTGCTGTCTACATGCTCCGGATGTTCCAGAAAAGCATGTTCGGGCCAACTTCATCACGTACCGATACGTTCGCGGATTTAACAAGCTCCGAAAGCTGGGTCTTTGTGCCGCTGGTGATTATGGTGTTCTGGATGGGTGTTTACCCGCGTACATTTCTTGAAGTAACCGAACCCGCTGTGGCTAACCTGATGAAATACGTCGGAACTACGGTGGTGTCTATGAAATAAAGTTCGACTGTTTAGCTGCCGGGTTGATGGATTCGTCATCAACAACCAACCGGGCGGATTAAACAACCAAACAGACAAACAAACAAAGCATGCTTCCCATCGTTCTGTTATCGGTTTTCGGTATTGTATTGCTGTTCCTTGGCTTCATGAGGTCAAAGGCTGTACTGCTGCCTGCAACATTACTATTCCTCTTAATTACGTTAGCCGTTAATTTCCTGGATTGGAACAAGACGTACCTATATTTCAATGGTATGCTGCGGACCGATAACCTGGCAATGGTATTCACCGCTATCATCCTGGGATCTGCGTTTATGGTTGTTGCCTTATCGAATACGTTTATTGAGGACGATGCTGCGCAGCCTGCCGAGTATTACGGTCTTATGATGTTCTCGCTGGTTGGTGCGGTCATGATGGTGGGGTACGAGAACCTGATCATGCTGTTCGTCGGTGTTGAGATTCTGTCCGTTGCCATGTACGTATTAACAGGGAGCGACAAGCGTAACCTGCGTTCGAACGAAGCAGCCCTGAAGTACTTCCTGATGGGTTCGTTTACAACGGGTATTATGCTCTTTGGTATGGCCCTGTTGTACGGAATAACCGGTTCGTTTACGCTCGCCGGGATTGCTTCATACGCCGTTAATCCACAGGCGGGATTATCGTTATTGCTGTACGTAGGCTTGTTGCTGCTTCTGATCGGTTTACTCTTTAAAGTATCCGCAGCGCCTTTTCACTTCTGGACGCCGGATGTGTACGATGGTGCACCGACGATCTTTACCGCTTTCATGTCCACTGTTGTCAAAACGGCTGGCTTCGCAGCTCTTTTCCGCCTGTTGTCAATATCGTTTGGAGGAGTATACACATTCTGGTGGACAATCCTGGCAATTATCACTGCCATTACGCTCGTAGCGGGTAACATTACCGCCGTTTATCAGAATAGCTTTAAGCGCATGATGGCGTACTCCAGCATTTCTCATGCGGGTTATCTGTTAATCGGTCTGGCTGCGTTAGGTACCCAAACCAAACAGGCAATCGTTTTTTATTCGCTGGCTTATTCGGTGGCTACGATCTCCGCCTTTGGAGTTCTATTGCTCGTTGCTCAGCAACGTAACACACAAACCTTATCGAGCAGCGGTACAACCGCCGAGAGCTTTGATGCCTTTAATGGACTGGCGCGCCAGAATCCACTGCTGAGTTTTGCCATGGCCGTTTCTATGCTGTCGCTGGCAGGCATTCCATTAACCGCTGGCTTCTGGGGTAAGTTTTACATGTTCTCAACCGCAGTTGAGCGGGGGCAAATTTGGTTGCTGGTGATTGCTGTATTGATGTCAGCCGTGGGGATTTATTATTATTTCCGGGTCATTATCGCTATGTATTTCCGCGATGGCGCTACTGAGCCTATTCAGGTGGCCCCCTTTTATCGGTACGTATTAGTAGCCGCAACTATTCTGACGTTAGGGCTTGGTATCGCGCCTGGACTGTTACAAGGGCTTTTTTAAGGACTGTCCGGTTGCCCGTTTTATCAGTTAAGGTCACGCAATACGGCGTATTTAAATGCGGCTTTGTACTTTTGTTTTTTAATAGTTGCCAACAAAGCAAGTAGTCAACAATATTATTTGAGTGAGAGAGTGGACGTGAGCAGTATTCAACAACCGAAACAGAAAGAATTTAAGGACTTCTTCTCGTTCTTCTTAACAGCGTTGTTGGGGGCTTCAATCAACTTTGTTAGTCAAATCTTCTATCGCCAATCCATCGACCTTGACTTTGATACGAGTGTTTTCTGCGGCTACCTAACCGCTACTGTTTTAACATTTATTCCAACGAAGCGGTACGCGTTTTCGGCTGGAAAAACAGGAAACACGGGTCGTGAGGCCGTTAAGTTTTTGGGTATCGCCTTAGTGGCTTTACTTGTCCAGGTCTACGTAGCCAAATACACACTGGAGTGGGTTGCCAATCCTATATTCCCATCAGTTAAGCAGCTGTGGCGTGAAAAAGGGTCTCACGTAGTCGGCATGGGAGCCAGCTTCATGGCTAACTACTTCGGGCATAAATTACTGACGTTCCGCAGCACCGGCGTATACGACAAGATTCGATCTCGCTCCTCTAAACAAAGCGAAGAACAGCTCTAGAACTGAATAATCCTGTTTAGTAATTTTCAGAGAGACACAATACGTTAGCCAATACCTTAGGCGTTCTTTTTTGCATTTTTCCGGAAAAGGGTATATTTGCAGAGCAAACCTAAAACACCACTGTAGGGTAATGAAAAAAGTATTCGCTTTATTGTTCGTTGGCAGTATGCTGACGTTCGCAGCTTGCCAGACCAAGCCTAAAACAGAAGAAGCAGGCACGGATTCGACGGCTACCATGATGACAGACACCACCATGATGGCAACAGATTCGGCCGCTATGATGTCGACCGATACAGCCGCTACTATGGCTACCGACAGCGCCAAGTAAGCTCAGCTTCACTATAGAATTACAAAAAAGCCTTATTTTTATAAGGCTTTTTTGTTTTATAACCTTGGTTGACATTTTTGCGCAACATGTTCCTGAGGCCTCGGCAGCATACTGTCGGCAGCTCTGGCAACACTATTTATTCAATTTTCGGGTAGTAAAGCCGCGTCGGACCCGGCTGGGTGATTTCCGCGCTTTACCTGGTGGCTTGACGCAAATCACCGTTAACGCCGATTTGAATCCATACGCGTTTCTCATTACGTATGTCCATGAAGTCGCCCATGCGGACGTCAATCGGCGGAGCCAGCGACGGATACAGCCGCACGGGCGAGCCTGGAAAACCGCATTTCAACGGCTGATGCAGCCCCTGCTGACCACGGCCGTATTTCCTGCTAACATTCTCCTGCCGCTGGTGAACTACATGGCTGATCCCGCAGCGACAACCTACGCGAATCCGGCACTGATGATGGCGTTGAGAAGAGCCGATCCACATGTCCCGCAGCCTGATGAAACCACCCGTGTGTTGTTACGAGATGTACCCGAAGGTAATTCCTTCAAATTTGATAAAAAGACGTATGTGCGCGGTACGTTACGCCGGACTCGTGTCGTTTGTAAAGAAGTATCGTCGGGTAAGTCATACGCAATTTTAGCTCATGCCTGGGTGGAACAACAATAAACCGAGAGTACACCAGCAGCAATGGATTGTAGCGAGCGGGCGTAAACTATCACTTCACTGGTTATTAATTCTGATCAGTAACGCATTTCTGATTCATAGTCCACTCAACGCACAATCTGTGCTGAAAGAAGGCATCTGGGTTAAAATCGGTGTTACGACTTCGGGCGTTTACCGACTCAATTGGGCGCAGCTTACCCGTCTGCACCCAGCGTTTGCCACGGCTGATCCGCGTCGATTGCGTTTGTATGGTAACGGAGGAGCGGTTTTGCCACAATTGAATGCAATACAGCGTCCTGTTGATCTTACCGAAAATGCGATTCAGGTAAGTGGTGAAGCTGATGGTCGCTTTGATTCGGGGGATGCGTTGCTTTTTTTCGGACAAAGTCCACATACCATTCGCTACGATTCGCTCAACCGGCGGTTTACGCATCAGATCAACCCCTATTCGGATACTACGTATTACTTTTTAACAATCGGTACGTCGCCTGGACTACGCATTGCCGATCGGGCGACTGGTGCCTTAGCAAGTACGCCGACCGTTACGTCGTTTGACGACTACCAGTTTCACGAGCAGGATCAGCTAAAGTTGCCCAGTATGCGTTCGGGCCGGGAGTGGTTAGGCGAATATCTGACAACGGATACAACACTGACCATTCCCCTTGACATGCCGGGGCTGCGGGCTGGCTCTCCGGTTCGACTGACTGCATCGGTAGTAGCAGGCGCAACGGTGCCGACGCAGTTTCGGCTACGGCTGAACGACCAGGTGGTCGGCATAATGGCCATGTCGTCGGTATCAGGTTACGAATACGATTACCAGGGCCTTGCTCGCCAGGATACGTTTTCTATCGTGCCGACGGTAATAACGAGCCCTGTCCGACTACAGTTGTCATTTCAAAAAAATGGGCAGTTCTCGGCGCAGGGGTACCTGAATTTTCTGGGTATTCAGGCACGGCGCGAACTTCGCCAGTATAACCAGCCGACCTGGGTACGAAGGTTAATCCCCGGCCAATATGCGATTCAGCAGTCAACCGCAGATCTGCGTATCTGGGACGTAACAAATCCGCTGACACCCGTAAACCAGGCGTATGTGCGCTTGGCCAGTCAGGAAATGGGTTGGGCATCGGGCAAATCCGGCGATTATTTTTTGTTTACTGATACGCAGGTGTTGAATCCGGCATCCGCCGTGCCGATAACTAATCAGAATGTGCGCGGTCAGTCAGTTCCCGATTTGTTAATCATAACGCCTGCTGCCTGGCAGGATCAGGCGGAGCGACTGGCCGCCTTTCGACGCGAGTCAGACAAACTCTCCGTGTTGGTGGCTACGACGCAGCAGATTTATAATGAGTTTAGCTCAGGTCAGCCTGATCCAACGGCCATTCGTGATGCGGCCCGCTACTTTTATCAACAGCAAGCGGGAAAGCTCAAATATCTATTACTGTTCGGCGATGCTACGTTCGATTACCGAAACATAGCAAAGTTGATCACCGCAGCCCAACAGGCGAATATGGTTCCGGTATACGAAAGTCGGGAGTCGCTTCATCCGGTGTTAAGCTACTCATCGGATGATTACTTTGGTTTTATGGACGAGGCCGAAGGCGAGTGGATAGAAACGGCAACGGGTGACCAACGGATGGATATTGGCGTCGGGCGTTTGCCGGTTAAATCCGTTGACGAGGCTCGTACGGTAGTTGACAAATTGATTCGGTACAGTTCTGACCGGAGCCTGTCGGGCGACTGGCAGACGCGGGTTATGCTCGTGGCCGATGATGGCGATTATAACATTCACCAACGCGACGCGGATCAACTCGCCACCGCCATTGAGACTCAATCGCCTGCCTACAGGCCGGAGCGCATATTTATAGATAGTTATGTTCAGGAAAATACCTCTAACGGTCAGAAAGCACCGCTTGTCAACCAAACCATCAATCGGGCCTTCGCTGAGGGACGGCTGATTATTAATTACAGTGGTCATGGAGGTATTCTGGATCTGGCCGATGAGCAGGTTGTTACGTTGCAGGACATTCTATCCTGGAAAAACCGGCGGCTACCCCTATTTGTAACGGCTACGTGCCAGTTTGGACGATATGACGACCCAACCGTAAGTTCAGGAGCGGAGTTGGCACTGTTAAGCCGAACGGGCGGAGCAATTGGCTTACTGACTACCACGCGCCCTGTGTACGCCAACACGAATTTGCTGTTGAACGAAGCATTTTACAAGGCGGTATTCACCCCCATCAACGGCCAAATGCCGAGGCTGGGTGATGTAATGCGAATCACCAAAAACAACAGTTTAAGTGGGCCAGTGAACCGCAACTTTGCGCTGCTGGGTGATCCATCCATGCGGTTAGCGTATCCACAGGCCGAGGCAAGGTTAACTCACGTAAATGGCCGCGCGGTTTCAGCCGACCGTACCGATACGTTACGTGCTTTACAAACGGTTGAACTCCGCGGTGAGATTCAACAGGAGCAGCAACGCCTGGCTGATTTTACGGGCACCATCCGGCTTGTTCTATACGACAAAGCAGCGGTACAGACTACGTTAGGTTCTGAAACGAGTAGCCCCAAAATGAACTACCAGTCTTATACCAGTCCAATTTTCATTGGCCAGGCGTCTGTACAGCAGGGCCATTTTTCCATCCGGTTCACGGTTCCCAAAGATATTGACTACTCGGTTGGTCGTGGCAAACTCTATACGTATGCTGTAAGGGCCGATAGTTTACTGGAAGCCGCGGGTAGCTACGATAGCCTGCTAATTGGTGGCAGTGTTTTTGCTGATAGTATTGACAACCAGCCTCCTGTCCTCGCGCTTTCCGTAAAAGACGGAGTTCGGGAAAACGAGACTGTGCGCGTTTCGGGGCCGGACGTAACCCTGCAAGTGAGATTGAGTGATAACAAAGGCATAAATATTGCCCGCTCGGGACTGGGCCATGAACTGACGGTCCAATTAAATGACCAGCAATCTATAGTCCTGAATGAAATGTACGTAGCTGACGGAGTGGATGGGCGTCAGGGAAATGTCGTTTATACGTTCCGGGACGTAGCACCGGGAACCTACCAGATTCGGGTCAAAGCCTGGGACATTAACAATAATTCAACCGAAGGGGCGTTGACCATAAGAGTTTCTGAACGACCTGCCCTGACGGTACGGACGCTGAAAAGTAGCCCGAATCCAATACAGGCCGAGGCTACCCTGACCGCTGAGCTGAATCGTTCCGGAGAGCCTCTCGACTGGACTGTGAACATCTATGATCTCAGCGGCAGGCGGTATAGTCAGCGGGTCGGGCAGTGCTCAGATTGCCCGTCAACGCTAAACGTCGGAACCTGGGAAGGCGTTTCGGATGCTGGGCAACCGCTACCAAACGGATTATACATTATGACAATTCTGGTACGCTCCACCATTGATGGGTCTGTGGCAAACGGGAGCGGACGGATCGTCTTAACGAAATGATTTATCAGGTTTAATTAACCTATTTTTTCTAATCCAACGATTCATCGTAATTTTGACCACACACGACCGCTCTTTCCACCTCAACTTGTTGCTGTCGTCACCAACACTCTTTGTATGAAGCGCAATTTTTTCCGTGTTCTTCTCGGCGTAATTAGTTTTCTTCCCCTCGTCGTTTCCGCTCAAAATTCACTTACGGCTCTTAATGGGCAGGTGTTACGGGTTCCCACTTCGTCTGTTCCCTTTTTAAACTTCACCCCCGACGCTCGTTCCGGAGCCTTAGGTGAGGCTGGGGTAGCGCTGGGTGATGCCGATGCAAACGCTATATTCTGGAACCCATCGAAACTTGTCTTTGCCAAGCAGGACAAAGGAGCGGCAATCTCGTACACGCCCTGGCTGCGGGATCTGATCGGGGATATGTACTATACGTATCTGAGCGGCTATTCGAAGGTTGGTAAAAACTCGGTTATTGGTGGTTCTCTGCTCTACTTTGATCTGGGAACGGTCGACTTCACAACGGCAACGGGGGTCGCTGCCGGTACGTTTAACTCCCGTGAGTATGCCATCACGGCTTCGTTTGTGCAGCGCCTATCGCAGAATTTCTCACTCGGTGTTGATTTAAAATACCTGAACTCTAACCTGGCGGCTGGTAGCCCGAACCCTGCGTTGAAACCGGGAGCAACAGCGGCCGCTGATATCAGTGCTTATTACCGCAACGAAACGCGTGACAACGCAACGGGTAAGGGCTTTGGTCTTGCTTTTGGTGGGATGCTCTCCAATCTGGGTGGACGAATCAATTACGGCGGCCTTGAGCGGTATTACATTCCAACAAACCTGCGTTTAGGAACGAATTTGACCTTCTTTACGGACCAGTATAACAAAATCAACTTCGTGGTAGATGTGAACAAGCTGATGGTGCCGACGCCGGACATTCAGATGGTAAACGGAAAGCCAACGAACGTGAATGCTAATAAAGATTATTTCAACGCCGTTTTTGGCTCATTTGCTGATGCACCCGGTGGTTTTAGCGAAGAGTTGAAAGAATTTACGGTTTCCACCGGTATTGAGTACTGGTATAACGACCAGTTCGCTGCCCGCGTTGGCTACTTCAACGAAGCGAACGACAAGGGTGGTCGTAAATACGTTACTACGGGGCTTGGTTTGCGCTTGCAACAGCGCTTTGGCGTTGACTTTTCGTACCTGGTGCCGATAAAACAAGGCAACCCGCTGGCAAATACCTTCCGTATTTCCTTACTGATCAATTTCAACAAAGGCAGTCAGGTCTTCGGTGATGAAGAAGCGCTGAGTAACGACGATTCTAACTAGATATTGACCCGACAAACTAGCGGTTGGGAGGTTAAAGGGCCTGTTAAGGTTTTTTGGCCTTCCAACCGCTAGTTTGTTACATACACGTCCCTGTTTTCAATGACACTCGATAGAACCCAGTCTCCAACATTTCAGGCAATTCAGGAAGTACGGCTTCCGGCGGTTCAGACGCATCAGTTAACCAATGGTATTCCACTGCATCTGATTGCAGTTGCGCAGCAGCCCGTGCTACGGCTTGAGTGCGTGTTCGAAGCCGGAACATGGCATGAACAGAAACCCAACAGCGCTTTCTTCGCTATCAAGATGCTGGCTGAAGGTACGAATAAGCGCACTTCGGCGCAGATCAGCGAATATTTCGATCGGTACGGGGCGTTTCTGGAGTTGAGCAGCGGGCCTGATCGGGCTAGCCTGGTCGTGTACTGCCTGACCAAGTTTCTTCCGGAGGTGTTACCGGTTTTAGGCGAACTTCTGACCGAACCGACCTTTCCCCAAAAAGAATTAGACGATCTACGAAACATCACCCTTCAGAACCTGCGGGTCAACTACGAAAAAAATGCCTATCTGGCCGGTGTTCTGTTTCGCGAAAAATTGTTCGGAAGCAAACACCCCTACGGCCGAAGTCAGCGGCCCGAAGCCATTGAGCAGCTGACTCGTGCTGATGTTGTCCACTTCTACGAATCGGTCATCCGTAACCGGCCTTTCCAACTGATCCTGGCGGGTGAGGCTGGCGAGACTGAAATCGCCCTCATCAACGGTGAACTGGGAAAGCTCGCACTACGTACTGACCAGTTGCCGGTTTCCGAATCGGTTGATATCGTAAGTGACCACACACCGGTATTGGCTGAGAAAGCCAACAGTATACAATCGTCTATTCGTCTGGGGCGGAGACTGTTCACCCGCGCTCACCCTGACTTCTTCAGAATGCTCGTGACAAATGAGGTGCTGGGTGGCTATTTCGGCTCCCGATTAATGAAGAACATTCGGGAAGAGAAAGGATTTACCTACGGCATTTCGTCAAACATTCCCTCGTTCCGGCGGGATGGCTACTTTCTGATTGGAACCGATGTTAACAAAGAGAACACGCAGCAAACGCTCGACGAGATTTACAAAGAAATCCGCCTACTCCAAACCGAACTGGTATCGGACGATGAACTGCAAACGGTTAAAAACTACATGGCGGGCGAATTTGTGGGTTCACTGAATACGCCATTCGAAATTGCAGATCGTTATAAGGTGATTCTATTCGATGGATTGCCAGCTAATTTCCTCGCTACGTACATACAGAAATTACGGGCGGTCACGGCGGATGACGTACTGGAAACCGCTACGCAATACCTTGCGCCGGATCGTTTACAGGAAGTCGTTGTTGGAGGAAAATAGGACCATTTTGAAATTTATTTATTAGTCAATTTGTTTGATAGAATATGAAAATTGGCTTATTCAGGACAAAAAGCTAACTTTGAGTTCACATTGGCTTCACATACCGGGTAAATACTAGCTGGTATCCTTCTTTATCCAAAACCGATTAGTTAATCTCTATTGATGAATATCCTTCTGATTAGCATTACTCTGATAGCGGCTTACTTGCTGGGCTCTATCCCTACGGCAGTTTGGTATGGTCAAGGTTTTTTTGGTATAGATATTCGTAATTACGGCAGTGGCAACGCCGGAGCTACCAACACATTTCGGGTGTTAGGCAAACGAGCCGGCACAGTTGTGATGCTGGTTGATGTGCTGAAAGGCTATACGGCCGCTATTTTGTCGTCGCTGCTGTGGTATGCCGATGTGATCACGATCAATGAGATTTTAACGTTCAAGATCATTTTTGGCCTGGTAGCCGTAATTGGGCATTTATATCCCGTTTTTGCCAAGTTCAAAGGCGGCAAAGGGGTTGCTTCGCTGCTGGGCATGATTCTGGCAATTCACCCGGAGATGGCCGCGCTTTGTATCGGCATTTTTCTGCTGGTTGTTATTGCGTCGCAGTACGTATCACTGGGATCGATCATGGCCGCTTTAGCCTTTCCTGTGTTGCTGCTGTTGCAGGTGTTTGGTCAGAAAGAAAGCCCATTACTGATTGTTTTCGGCTTCGTTATCTTTTTGATGGTTGTGCTTACCCACCAGAAAAATATTGGTCGTCTGCTTCGCGGTCAGGAAAATCGCACGGTACTGATCCGACTACGTAAGAAGCGCGAAGAATAAGAAACCTGGTTTTGAATACGAGCTCGACGCCCCGTCGTTACGTTAAACTGCGTAACTTCGGGGCGAATTTATTAGTGCGGGAGCACCCGCCGAACGGGCCATCCATTCGCATAAAACATCTCTCTTCATGAACACCTATCTCGAAAGCAATAAGCAGCGGTTTCTGGACGAACTGCTCGATCTTCTGCGGATTCCATCCGTTTCTGCAGATTCTAAATTTAAGGGCGATGTACGTCGGGCCGCCGAGTTTGTTAAAGACAAATTAGCCGCGGCCGGTTTAGACAAAGCTCAACTGTTTGAAACGCCCGGCCATCCGGTAGTATACGCCGAAAAGATAGTTGACCCGGCCAAGCCGACCGTACTTGTCTACGGGCACTACGACGTACAGCCCGCCGATCCCTATGAACTTTGGAATTCCCCGCCTTTTGAACCGACGATTCGGGATGAGCGGATCTATGCCAGGGGCGCTTGTGACGATAAAGGCCAGTTTTATATGCACATCAAAGCCATCGAGGCCATGGTAGCAACAGATGGCCTGCCCTGTAACGTAAAAGTTATGATTGAAGGCGAAGAGGAAGTTGGCTCCGATCACCTGGGTACGTTTGTGGCTGAGCATCGGGATATGCTTAAAGCCGACGTTATTCTGGTTTCGGATACGAGTATTATCTCCAATGAAACCCCATCGCTGGAAACCGGGCTGCGTGGTTTGTCTTACGTTGAAGTAGAAGTAACCGGTCCTAACCGCGATCTGCACTCTGGCGTCTACGGTGGTGGCGTAGCGAATCCAATCAACGCTTTGTGCGAAATGATTGCCTCGCTGCACGACGAAACGGGTAAGATCACCATTCCCGGCTTTTACGATAACGTAGTAGAGCTAAGCAAAGGCGAACGGGCTGAACTGGCTAAGGCTCCGTTTGATTTAGAGGAGTATAAACGCGAATTAGGAATCAACGACGTAAAAGGCGAAGCGAGCTACTCGACCAACGAGCGGACGTCGATTCGGCCGACGCTGGACGTAAACGGTATTTGGGGTGGGTACACCGGCGAAGGCGCTAAAACCGTATTGCCCTCGAAAGCTTCAGCAAAGATCAGTATGCGCCTGGTGCCTGATCAGACGCCCGATGAAATCACGGAACTGTTTACACAGCACTTTACGAATATAGCCCCGGCGGGCGTAACCGTTACGGTAACACCGCACCACGGCGGAATGCCCTACGTAACGCCTGTTGATTCCATCGAGTTTGAAGCAGCCAGCAAGGCGTTTGAAGAAGCCTGGGGCAAGAAGCCAATTCCGACCCGCGGGGGCGGAAGTATTCCAATTATGGCGTTATTTGAAAAAGAGCTCGGTCTTAAGTCGATCCTGATGGGATTCGGTTTAGATACCGATGCCCTGCATTCGCCGAATGAAAGCTATGGTTTATTCAACTTTTATAAGGGAATTGAGACCATACCTTATTTTTATAAACACTACGCAGCCCTTAAACAATAGTAAATAGGAGCACTCCTAAACGCTTCGCCCTTAACCTGCCCTTGTCTTATGAAGAAAACGCTGTTGGTTCTTTTGCTGAGTTGTTTGGCGGCAACAGTAGCTTCGGCTCAGCAAACGCCAGCGACTGCTCCGAAAACTACGGCTCCGGCTGCTCGTACACTTACGCCTGCTGAACAGCGGCAAAAAGAAAAACTAGATCGGGAAATCCAGCGGGAGCGGCAGATTCGGGCCGAATGGGCGCAGAAGCAACGTGAGTACGAAGCAAAGCAGGCCGAAAAAGAACGGCAGCGGCAGGCCAGGAAGGCTGAAAAAGAGCGCGGACAGCAAGAACGGGAAGCGGTAAAGTCAACGCCAGCGGCTACTCCGTCCGTTAACGCACCAGTACTAGCTCCCGCGAATCAGCCAAGTGAGCCCTCGACTCCGCCAGCAGCCGAACCAACGCGAAAGCAGCGACGTGAAAAAGCGAAGAAAGAGACCGTTGCTGAACCTGCGCCGGTTGTGCCAACCACACCGGAGGTAACGACTCCAGCTCCAGAGCCGGTTAGCGTAGCCCCTAAAGCTACCAAACCCGAGCGGCCAAAACGGGTTAAAAAAACGGACGCTGAACGGGTAGATTCTGTATCGGCAGGTTCAGCGTCAACCGAGCCGACTCTGATTCGGCCGAAGAAGGAATTTTTGCCAAAAGGGCACTTATTCGAGCCGATTCTGCTCGACCCGCTCGAAGCACAGACGTACGGAAGCGTACTGCCGTTCTATTATACGGAGGGTAAAAAGTACCCCGGGAGTATTGTACCGTTTGCGTTTGGGTTTGCCAAGCCTTTCTACCGACGGACCACGGAACCGGGTCATTCGGAGGAATGGGTACTGGATTTAGCTTCGTTTACGCAATTTGAAGCGTTTCACGACGACAAGCTGAACAAGGCCCGTCGGCAGATCATGAACAATGATTACAAAATCAGTATCATTTACAACGTTCGGCGGGAAGCTGCTACGTGGCGGTTCAGGGTCTATCACCTCTCATCGCATTTGGGAGACGACTACATTTATCGAAACCAGATCACGGCTCCTTCGCCCAATGCTGTCAACTATGAACTGCTCGATGTTACGTACAGCCGAATGGTTACAAACTGGCGGTTATACGGTGGTCTTGGCCTTGTGCTACGCAAATCGGAAGAGCGTAAGCCGTTGAGCGCCCAATTTGGCGCGTTCTACAAAAAGCCATCCGAAAAAGCCGCGCGTTTAGTCGGCGGAGTAGACGTAAAGTTCTGGCAGCAAACCGACTTTAAACCGGGGATTCACGGTGGAATCGGCTTTGAGCTTGGCCGTACGCAGAATAACCTTACCTTTTTGCTTGAGGGCTATTCGGGCTTCCGGCCCTACAGTCAATTCGAAAGTCAGCAGACATCCTGGATAGGCTTTGGGTTGTATTTAAATCCGTTTTAAACCTCAATAATTGCCTTAACAACGCCATTGGCCGGGTCGAGCCAATCCGCAAACTGAAGAGGTACATCCAGCAGGGCAGACCGGTGCGTAACCCACGGCGTTGTGTCCAAGTCGCCCTGCTCAACGCGCCGAATGAGGTGAGCGAACGTACTGGGAAGTGCATTGCGGCTAGCCAGCAGGGTAACCTCCTTACGATGAAACATAGGGTCCGCGAACGTAACGTCTCCCTGAAATAAGCCGACGTAAACCAACGAACCGCCTAGCCCAACGTACTCGAATGCCTGCATCATGGAGGCTGGATTCCCCGTCGCATCGAACACGATAGTCGGCAGGTCACCCGCAAACGCCTGACGGAGCTGGTCCGAAAACGGTTCCACGGCTGAAACAGTAGCTACATCCGGAAAATGCTGTCGGACAAACGAAAGGCGCTTTGGCTCTCGGTCGGCGACTACGATTGAGCAGCCAATCGGTCGGACGCTCTCCAGTACGGCAAGGCCAATTGGACCGGCACCAATGACTAAAACCATGTCGGCGGCTTTAGGATTGGCTCGTTCAACGGCATGAGCGCCAATGGCCAGCGTTTCAATCAATGCCAGTTGGTCGAATGTTAATTGAGAGGAGGGATGCAGTTTCTCAACAGGTACAACTAATAATTCCCGCATTCCGCCGTCAATATGAACGCCCAGCACCCGCAGGTTCTCGCAGCAATTCGACTTTCCCCGACGACAGGCCGCACACTGACCGCAGTTTAAATACGGCTCCAGCGCACAGCGGTCACCAACGTGTACTCGCTCAGAGGGTTCACCTAAAGCTACAACCTCAACTCCCAGTTCGTGCCCCAGGATTCGAGGGTAATTGAAAAAGGGCTGCTTACCCCGATAGGCGTGCAGGTCGGTACCACATACACCGATACAATGTACCCGAACGAGCGCTTCACCGGGTTTGGGTTGTGGGGGCGGAGTTGTGGTGGTGAGCGTTAACTGGCCGGGTGACTGGAGAACTAGAGTATTCATAGATGCTTAAGGGGTCATTCATAACCCGAGTACGTAACAACTAAAGTGTCTGCTGCGCATTCTCGTTTAATCAAAAGCCAAATGTAATGGTACAAACTAAATCGGCCTAACCACAACTAATTCCCTTTACCGTACATTTGCATTTTACAAGCACGTATGAATTTATCTGCACTTACGGCGATATCGCCCGTCGATGGTCGGTACCGTAAACAAGTTGAGGCACTAGCCCCTTACTTTTCTGAATATGGGTTGATTCGCTACCGCATTCGGATTGAAATCGAGTATTTTATTGCGCTCTGCGAATGGCAACTTCCTCAACTGACAGGCGTCGACGCTTCGCAGTTTCCGGCGCTGCGATCCTTGTTCGAAAACTTCTCGGAAGCCGATGCATTACGAATCAAGGAAATCGAGAAAACGACGAATCACGACGTAAAAGCAGTCGAGTATTTCATTAAAGAAAAGCTCAAAGGTTCATCCGTCGAGCCATTTCTTGAGTTCGTGCACTTCGGCCTGACCTCGCAGGATGTTAACAACACGGCTATTCCGTTATTGCTGGACGAAGCGCTTGATACCGAAATTTTACCGCTGTATCGGCAGGTATTCATGCGGCTGCAGCAACTGGCTGAACAGTGGAAAGATGTCGCTATGCTGGCTCGTACGCACGGGCAACCAGCCTCGCCAACGCGCCTGGGGAAAGAACTGAACGTATTTGTTGAACGTATTGAAAAGCAGCTTCACCTGTTATCGGACATTCCAACGGCGGCAAAGTTCGGTGGTGCCACCGGCAATTTCAATGCACATGCCGTTGCCTATCCGGATAAAGACTGGAAACAGTTCGGCGATTCGTTCGTGGAAAGTTTGGGCATGGTTCGAAGCCAGTTTACTACCCAGATTGAGCACTACGATATGCTGGCGGCTACGCTTGATGCATTTAAGCGGTTGAATACGATTCTGATTGATCTCGATCGTGACGTCTGGACCTACGTGTCCATGAATTATTTTAAGCAAAAGCTGAAAGAAGGCGAGGTCGGCTCATCGGCCATGCCCCATAAAGTCAATCCAATTGATTTTGAGAATTCAGAAGGGAATCTGGGTATTGCCAACGCCATCTTCGAGCATCTTTCCAGCAAGCTGCCGATCTCCCGGCTTCAGCGCGATTTAACCGATTCTACCGTGTTACGTAGCATTGGTGTGCCGTTTGCCCATTCAGTTATTGCGTTAAAATCGCTTCTAAAAGGCTTAGATAAGCTTGAGTTAAACCAGGCGGCTCTGAACGCAGATCTGGAAGAGAACTGGGCCGTTGTTGCCGAAGGTATTCAGACCGTACTTCGGCGGGAAGGCTATCCACAGCCGTACGAGGCATTAAAAGCGCTCACCCGAACGAACCAAAAGATCACCGCCGATACGATCAGGCAATTTATCAGTGACCTGAACGTATCGGACGCCGTCAAAGCCGAACTAACGGCCATTACGCCATTTACATACACAGGATTGTAGCATACGAAACAGAGCCAGACATACTAACTAGCGGAGTAAACTAATTAGTACGTCTGGCTCTTGAGCGTTTTGCGCTCTTAAGGTCTGAGGTCAGGCTTTGGATAGCTCCGTGGCTCGTACCTGCGCTGCTTTGATGCCCGCGATTAAGGTATCTGATAAGGCACCGTTTTCAAACGCCCGTAAGGCTGCTTCGGTGGTGCCGCCTTTAGAAGCTACGGCTTTGATGAGTTCATCCAGCGATTTGTCGGCAGTATTGATCAGGTGATAAGCGCCAAGCATCGTTTGCTTTACCAGTAATGCCGACACGGCATCATTGAAGCCCATTTGTTTACCCGCATCAATCATGGCTTTGACAACGTAGTAAAAGTAAGCCGGACCACTGCCACTTAAAGCCGTAACCGCGTCGAGCATAGCTTCGTCGTCGAGAAATATCGAGCGTCCTGTAGCGTTGATCAGGTTTTCTACACGGCGTAGGTTGGTTAAATCCACCTCTTTAGCGGCAGTAAACCCGGTAATTCCCATACCCAGCATCGCTGGTGTATTGGGCATGGCGCGTACGACGAGCGGATGGCTTAGCTTCTCCTGGATTTGCGCGATGGGAATCCCTGCCATAATCGACAGGATAATCTGATCAGGCTGCACTACCTCACGTAACGCTTCGTGAACGCCGTTAAAATCCTGCGGCTTCACCGACAGAATAATCAAATCTGTTTCGCCAACCCGGGGCCCGATCGTATCCACGACAACGCCGGCCTTTTCGTGTTTCAGGGCTTCGGACCGATCCCGACTCTTTTCGATCAGCAGCAGATCGTCCTTCTTCACCAGGTCATATTGTAAAAACGACTTAGCGAAAGCCATCCCCATATTTCCGCAGCCTACGATTGCAATTTTCATGGTTTCAAACAGATCAATAAACTAAAAATTAATACATGAACAGATTGCTCGTCGCCGATGAAGTGAAACGTAGTACAAATGAAAAGGTCAGGCTATAAACCTGACCCCACAAAACTAACGACTAATACTTAACTCATTGACCACCTTTCAGCACTTCTTCCAGTTTTTGCTCTAAAGCCTGGCCACGTAAGTTCTTGGCAATAATCTTGCCTTCTTTGTCAAGCAGGAACGTGGCGGGAATAGCCTGAACACCATACTGCTGGGCGGCCTCTGATTGCCAATACTTTAGATCAGATACGTGCGTCCAGGGCAGATTGTCGGTCCTAATGGCGCGTAGCCACTCCGCTTTGCCTTTGTCCAGAGAGACGCTATAGATCGTAAAACCTTTGTCTTTGAACTTGTTGTACATCCGTACTACGTTCGGGTTCTCCATTCGGCAGGGACCGCACCAGGATGCCCAAAAGTCGAGTAGTACGTATTTGCCCCGGAGCGATGAGAGTGGGACCGGTGTACCAGTTGTATCAGTCAATGCTATCTCCGGAGCCTGAGCCCCGACCATTACACCTTTGATGCGGGCTACCCGTCCGATCAGCGATTTCGCGTGTGGGCTCGTCGGGTTTTCCTTTTCAAAGCGTTGTGCCAATGCATCATACGTAGCAAAGTCGTTGTTGATATCGATAAAGTTCAGCGCAAACAATGAGACCAGTGATGTGCCCATATCGGGCAGCATTGCCTTTACTTTGTTAATGACTTCCTGCTCGGCAACCTGGTATTCCTGCTCGATCTGCGTAACCCGTTTGGTGTCTTTCTTTTCTGTGGCCGCGGCAACCTGTTTGTTCCAGTTCGCTACCCGCGTTTCCATATCGGTCCGGAGCGCCATGAGTTTATCATAATACTCCATGTTCTTCGAACCCGTTACGGTTGCTTTTCCCATCTGTCCGGTTTTGGCATCCATCCGGTAGCCATCCGCGTTAACGGTCAGCGTCTCTCCGCCTTCAACCAACAGAGCCAGTTTCTGTCCACCACCTACATTCAACACCAGCACTTCACCACCATTCGCAACGTTGCTGGTCATCGTGAACGTATTACCGGCGGCTACTTTAACGGAATCGAGTTTACGCGTAGGCTGAGTGTTTGCTTCCAGATACACGTAGCTGCCTGGGGTTGCATTCTTAATTTTACCTGTAACGGTAAACTGCTTTGCTGTTTGGGCGTTGGCCAATGAACTGAGGGCCAGTAAGCTGGTTAGGCCAGAAATTAATTTCTTCATTTTGCCTGTAGTGTCTTCGCTAATAACTCATTCACCAACTTAGGATCAGCCGAGCCTTTTGATTTTTTCATCACTTCTCCGACGAACAATCCTAATAGATTTTTCTTGCCTTTGTGGTATTGGTCAACCTTATCGGGCCAGGCCGACAGCACCTCTTCTACCAACGTTTGGAGCGCGTCAGTATTGCGATTCTGTACCAAACCATGAGCGTTGGCCAGGTCAGCAGGTGAAGCCTCAGGCTGATCGACCATCAAGCCAAAAACCTGCTGGGCCGCCGTCTGACTGATTACGTTGGTATCAATTAGTCCGATCAGTTCCGCCAATTGTTTAGCCGTAACCGGAAACTGCCGATCACGTATTAACTTTTCATTTAAATGCCCCTTCACCGGACCCATAATCCAGTTGGAGGCCGCTTTGTAATTCGTTGTATACACGCAAACCGCTTCGTAATAGTCGGCAAGCTCTTTCGCATCGGTCAACAGAGCCGCATCATACTCGGGCAGACCATACTGCGTCGTAAGCTTTTCGAACAGCGCAGCCGGTAGCATCGGCATTTGAGCCTGAATATCAGCCAGCCAGCCGTCCGAAACGATCACCGGCGTCAGGTCAGGGTCCGGAAAATAGCGGTAATCGTTCATTGTCTCCTTTTCGCGCATGGCAAAACTACGGCCCGTGGCTGCGTCGAAGGTTCGGGTTTCCTGAATAATGAGTCCGCCGGTCTCCTTCGTTTCTACTTGTCTCCGAAACTCGCTGTCCACAGCCCGCATTACGTTCCGAATAGAATTCAGATTCTTTACCTCAACCTTCGTGCCTAAATTAGTCGACCCTTTAGGGCGAATGGAAACATTTACGTCACAACGTAGCGAGCCTTCCTCCATGTTGCCGTCGCATATATCCAGGTAACGTACCAACCGGCGAACCTCGGTGAGGTACTGACCAGCCTCTTCGGCCGTGCGGATGCAGGGGTCAGTTACCATTTCGATGAGCGGAGTACCGGCCCGGTTATAATCGAGCTGAGTGGCCCAGTCGCTGCCGTCATGGATCGATTTTCCGGCGTCTTCTTCCAGATGAATATGATGGATTTGAATGGTTGTCTGGTAAGGCTGACCCGTTTCAGGATCTTTTACGTGAACCAGTATGCCACCGCCTACACAAATGGGTCCTTTATCTTGCGATAGCTGGTAACCTTTTGGCAGGTCAGGATAAAAGTAATTTTTACGCGCGAAGATATTATGACGGGTAATTGTGCTCCCGCAAGCCAGCCCCATCCGAATGGCGTACTCTACCGCCTTCCGATTTAGCTTAGGCAAAGTGCCTGGGTGTCCCAACGTAATAACGCTGATGTTGGTATTCGGCTCCGCTCCAAACGTATTGGCGTCAGCAGCAAAAATTTTACTTTGTGTCAGCAATTGGCAGTGCACCTCCAGCCCAACAACGGCTTCGTAACGGGCAAACACTTCCGGCGAAAGGGTCGCTTCGGCTACCATTTACAGAATATTATCTGGTTTCTAGCAAAGATAGCGAAAAGGCGCGAAGGGGTAGTTTAAATCACATTCAGCCGATATTTCAGATAGGTCTGAGCGAGCAAGGCAATCTTCTGCGGGTTGGGTACCCGAATCCGCTCATTCTGTATGGTTGATGCCGATAGTTGCTTGATTTTGTTGAACAGAGTCTGATAGTACGTATACGCCAGATAAACACCCATGCGTGCCCCACGCGGCAAATTCATGATGCCAATGTAAGCCTCATCGAAGTCCCGCTGAATATCCTGTTCAATGCGTTGCTTGGCGTCCCGCCCAAACTCACTGAAGTCTACGTCGGGAAAATAAGTGCGGCCCCGGTCAACGAAGTCACTTTTAAGGTCGCGCAGAAAATTAACCTTCTGGAAGGCCGCGCCGAGTTTACGGGCTGGAGCGCGCAGGCGATCAAATTCATCACAGTTTCCCTCGCAGAACACGCGCAGGCACATCAGTCCAACCACTTCGGCTGAGCCATAGATGTATTCGTTATACCCATCAAGGCTGTAATCCTGGTAATAGAGGTCCATTTCCATGCTTTTTAGAAAAGCCTCGATCAATTCGTGTTCTATTCTGTACTCGCGGACGACTAGTTGAAACGATTGAAGTATTGGATTCAGACTGATTCCTTCCTCAATGGCGAGAAAAGTGTCACGCCGAAAGCGTTCAAGAAGGGTTTTTTTATCGTGATCGTGGAAGGTGTCAACTATTTCATCGGCGTAGCGAACAAATCCGTAGATGGCGTAGATAGGCATATGAAACTTTCGATCGAGGGTCTTTATGCCTAAGGTAAAGGACGTACTGTACTGCTCAGTAATCAGCTTACTGCATTCCAGTGCCGTTTTGTTGAACAACGCCATCATAGCTGGATACAAAGGAGGGTTAGGGTTTGTAAGTTAAATAAATTCTCTAGCAACCTCGTCGGCAACGACTAATCCCGAAATCAGCGAGGGGGGGACGCCGGGGCCTGGTACCGTCAGTTGACCCGTGTAGAACAGGTTGTTCACCCTTTTGTTCTTAAGAGATGGCTTTAAAATTGCAGTTTGCTTAAGGGTGTTTGCAAGACCATAGGCGTTGCCCTGAAAAGCATTATAGTCGCTTTTGAAGTTATTATGAGCATAACTCTTCTTGTAAACGATGTAGTTACGAATGTCTTCGCCAACGTACGCTTCGAGTCGATCCATAATCAGGTCAAAATAGCGTTTGCGAATTTCTTCTGTGTCGGTTAAATCCGGAGCGACTGGAATTAACAGAAAAAGGTTTTCGCAGCCGGCTGGTGCAACACTTGAATCGGTTTTTGACGGAGCAGAGACATAAAAAAGTGGTTTAGAAGGCCACTGAGGAGTATCGTATATCTCTTTGGCGTGGACCTTGAAATCTTCGTCGAAGAACAAATTGTGGTGCTGCAAACGGGGAATCCGTTTATTGATTCCCAGATAAAAGAGCAACGAAGAGGGTGCCATGACACGCTTCTGCCAGTACGTATCATCGTAATTCCGATGCCCATTGTCGAGCAAGCTGGTTTCAACGTGGTTGTAATCAGCACCAGCTACCACAACGTCGGTCTCAAAAATTCCCTCCGTCGTTACTACGCGTTGGGCCTTACTTTTAAATATGTCAATTTTTTGTACAGACTGATTCAGCAGAATTTTAACCCCTTTCTCCTCTGCCAGACTGACCATCGCCTTAACTATCTCGTGCATACCACCCATGGGGTACCAGGTTCCCATCGCCATTTCGGCGTAGTTCATAAGGCTATACATAGCTGGTGTGTTTTCAGGTGTGGCGCCCAGAAACAATACCGGAAATTCTACGATCTCGAGCAGGCGCGGATTTTTAAAAAATTTGCGGACGTGGGATGCGAATGACTGGAAAATATCCAGGCGCGTTACGTCGTACAGCAGTTTAAGGCTTAGAAACTCGGTAACCGAGCGACTGGGTTTCCAGACAAACTTATTCATGCCAACCTCGTATTTGTACGACGCCTGCTTTAGAAACTCGCGCAACTTAGGACCACTGCCCGGTTCGAGTTGTTCGAATAACGTTTCGAGATTGTCCAGGCCAGCCGGTAAACTGATCGTTTCGTCGGGGCCAAAGATGACGTTATAAGAAGGGTCGAGACGAACCAGGTTGTAGTAATCAGAAGGTTTCTTGCCGAATCGGGCAAAATAGGTTTCAAATACGTCGGGCATCCAGTACCAGCTAGGCCCCATATCGAACGTAAACCCTTCGGCTTCGAAAACGCGCGCCCGGCCGCCGGGCATACTGTTTTTTTCGAGAATCGTTACGTCGTAGCCTTTATCGGCAAGGCTGGTTGCTGCGGCCAGCCCGGCAAATCCGGCCCCGATCACCAAAACACGTTGGGGCATTGATAGGTGGGTATATTAGTTGAGAAGGTAACCCTTTGATCAGCGAATTGGTTAGTCCATTTTCCAAAAATAGCGCTTCGGCCCGCACTTGATTAGCTACATAAATAAAAAAGTTGGACGGAAACCATCCAACTTTTTCGAACCTTCCTCTTTTTTAACCAAAAACTACTCAATCAATATATCTATAAGACGATGATATGTCTGTGTGTTCTCGCTTATGCGTTGAAATGTGCATACACCTTCAACTGATCTTTCAGCTCTTTACGAGCAATGTGAATCCGGTTTTTTACTGTACCAATCGGGATATCGAGTTTAGCAGCGATCTCATGGTACTTGAATCCTCTGAAGTGCATCATGAACGGCGTCCGATACGTATCGTCAAGGCTGTTAACAGCGCGGTTGATGTCATCCTGCGCAAATGAAGAATAAGCCAGGTTATCGGTACTGCTTTCCATAGAGTTTATGTAATGCAGATTGTCGGTTGTATCGATGAAGGTATTCTTACGAACCATACGTTGATAGTTAGTAATGAACGTGTTTTTCATGATCGTATATAACCATGCCTTCAGGTTCGTGCCATCCGTATACTTATCACGATTGGTAAACGCTTTCAGCAGCGTGTCCTGTAATAAGTCATTGGCATCTTCTACATCTTTAGTCAGCCGCAGTGCGAAGGGGCGCAGCGATTTGGATACTTTTCCAATATGATGAGTGAATTCGAGCGCGGTCATGGTTGTTTAAGTTTTTCTTGTTGAATCAAATCTACACAGCTATTAAACAAAAAAACAACCACCTTTTTGCTCGCCTAAACTTTTACAGGCTCATCCTGCGTAACTAGCATAAAATCAGCGATTTAAAATTTTGAAAAAATCCATGCCAAGTCCTGCCCAATGTGTAGGCCACTATCTAACTGTGGAATTTCCCCCCCAGATTGTGGAATGTGGGGTGTGGATGTTGTTGAGCGTTTCCCCAATTTACTTAAACACGAATTTGTGTCGTTACCCACGTATGGCGATAAAATGACCAAGTATACCTGATTATATAGGTTACAGGTGATCTGAGTCCAGAAATTGATCGCTTTGTTATAAAGGATCGTAAACTAGCTTACACTAAGCCTTCTTTCAAAAGGTCATGCAGGTGCACAAATCCCCTTACCTGGTCATTCTCAGTAACGATAACCTGCGATATATTACGTTCCTGCATAAGTTGTAAGGCCGACACCGCATACTCGTCGGGAGGCACGCACACCGGGTCAGTTGTCATCACTTCGGTAGCCGATAGCTCCCAGAACGCTGTATGCTCATAGGCCATACGGCGGATATCGCCGTCTGTGACAATACCAACTAGTTTGCCGGTTTCATTGACAACGGCCGTAGCGCCCAGCCGATTGGCCGAAATGGTAAAGATGACGTCTTTGATAGCAGTCTCTGGCAGAACGATTGGGCAATGATTATGTGGGAAAATATCAGCAACTTTTAAGTACAGTTTTTTGCCGAGCGAACCGCCCGGATGATAACGGGCAAAATCCTGCCGGGTAAATCCGCGGGCTTCCAATAAACTTACCGCCAGCGCATCACCTAATGCAAGGGCAACTGTGGTACTGGTTGTAGGAGCCAGGTTCATGGGGTCGGCTTCGCAGCTCGCATACGCGTGCAAAACGTAGTTGGCGTGCCGGGCCAGATAGGAATCCCGATCGGAGACCAGAGCGATCAACTGTACGCCCGTTCGTTTTAATAAAGGGAGTATGACTTTTATTTCAGCCGTGTTCCCGCTCTTGGAGATTATTAATGCTACGTCGTCGGCCTGGATCATTCCTAAGTCGCCGTGAATAGCATCCGCTGCATGCATGAATAAAGCAGGAGTACCGGTCGAGTTTAGGGTAGCCACGATTTTTTGGCCAATCAGAGCGCTTTTTCCCACACCCGTTACCACAAGCCGACCGCTGGAGGCTAACACCGTTTCAACAGCCTGGTCAAATTGCTCGTCGAGAAGATCGATTGCATCGCGGATGGCATCGGCTTCAGCCTGCAGCACGGAGCGAGCGATAGTTCTGGTATTTTTTTGGACTTTCAAGGGCGGATTTGGCGATGAAGAACACTTTGGTGCGTATATTCGCTAACTTTATTAAGCAAAGATACGGCAAGCAAATAGAGTAAAGTAACTTTTGTACGATTTGTAGAATGATGCAGGTTGATCAGACGGTCTATACGACCCTCAAAGAGCGGCTAAAAGAAATTTTTGGGTTCAGTCAGTTCCGGGGCGATCAGGAAGCCATTATTCACAGTATCCTGGCGGGACGTAATACATTTGTTATTATGCCTACCGGAGCAGGCAAGTCGTTGTGCTACCAACTGCCCGCTATCGTCAGTGAGGGCACTGCTATTGTGATTTCACCGCTGATTGCCTTAATGAAAAATCAGGTTGATCAGCTGAACGCCTTCGGCATAAACGCCCAGTTCCTGAATTCGACGCTGTCAAAAGCGGAGATGAACAAGGTTAAGAAAGATACACTCGACGGTTCGCTAAAGCTACTTTATATTGCCCCTGAATCTTTAACGAAAGAGGAAAATTTGGACTTTTTAAAGAAAGCCAACATTTCCTTTGTCGCAATCGATGAAGCTCACTGTATATCGGAATGGGGCCATGATTTCCGGCCGGAATACCGGAAAATTCGTGGTATCGTCGACAACATTGGTAATCTCCCCGTCATTGCGTTAACCGCCACGGCTACGCCTAAAGTCCAGCAGGATATTCAGAAAAACTTGCAGATGGAAGAAGCTGACCTGTATAAGACGTCGTTCAACCGCAAGAATCTGTACTACGAAATCAAGCCGAAAGTCGACGCTAAAAAGCAGCTGATCAAGTATGTTAAGCAGAATAAAGGGAAGTCGGGCATTGTATATTGCCTTAGCCGCAAAACGGTTGAAGAGATTGCTGAACTTTTAAATGTTAACGATGTAAAAGCGTTACCGTATCATGCCGGACTCGATCCGCAAACACGGATGGCTAATCAGGATGCGTTCCTGAATGAAGATGTGGATGTAATCTGCGCTACCATAGCCTTCGGAATGGGCATCGATAAGCCCGACGTCCGATTTGTGATCCATTATGACGCGCCAAAATCGCTCGAAGGGTATTATCAGGAAACGGGCCGGTCTGGCCGCGACGGTCTGGAGGGCAACTGTGTCATGTTCTACAGTTACGATGACATTGTTAAACTCGAAAAATTCAATAAGGACAAGCCGGTTACCGAGCGGGATAATGCCAAGCACCTGCTGTCCGAAATGGTGTCATACGCCAATCTGGGCGTTTGTCGTCGTCGACAGTTGCTGGGCTACTTTGGTGAGTTTCTCGAAAAAGATTGCGGATTCTGTGACAACTGTCTCAAGCCGGGCGAGAAGTATAAAGTGCAGCATGAGGTTGTCCTGGCCTTACAGACCGTGTTGCAAACTGATCAGCGTTTCGACGCCAGCCACCTGGCCGACGTATTAACCGCTACGTCCAATCAATACGTAACGAGTTACGAACACGACCGGCTAGATGTATATGGCAAAGGTCGGGAATTCAATGAAACCGCCGAATTTTGGTGCTCGTTGATCAAGCAGATCACGATTTATGGATACATCGAGAAAGACGTTGATAATTACGGTATTCTTAAGCTGACACAACGCGGTTTAAACTACATCGAGGACCCGTATCCGATTACGCTTTCCAAAGATCACGACTACGACCAGCAGGTAGCCGATAAGGATGACGACGACAAGGATACCGCACCGTCGTCGGGGGGGGCGGCCTACGATGAAGAACTGCTTGGGCTGCTCAAAGCACTTCGTAAGAAAATAGCGAAGGAAAAAAACCTGCCTCCCTACGTTATCTTCCAGGATCCGTCTATGGAAGAGATGGCTACTACGTACCCCACCACCCGCGAGGAAATGGCGCAGATTAACGGCGTCGGTATGGGTAAGGTGCAGAAGTTCGGAAGGCCCTTTATTGACCTGATTACAAAGTACGTCGAAGACAACGAGATTGAGACCGCTAAAGACGTTGTCATCAAATCGACGGTCAACAAGTCGAAGGTTAAGATCTTTATCATTCAGCAAATCGACCGCAAAGTTGATCTGGATGAAATTGCCGAGGCAAAGTCGCTTTCAATGGAGGAGTTAATGGAGGAAATCGAGCACATCTGTTATTCAGGTACGCGCTTAAACCTCGATTACTACATCAACCAAGTAATGGACCCGGATCGGCAGGACGAAATTTTTGACTATTTCATGCAGGCTGAAACCGATAACATTGCCACGGCTATGCGCGAGTTTGGGGGGGATGATTTCACCGAACAAGACCTGCGCTTGATGCGTATCAAATTCTTATCGGAAGTAGCAAACTAAGAGCTTATGATTCAGGGCCAACCCATCGTCCGTGAATCATCCATCGCAACGGAATTGCCCGTGCGTTCGTACATTAAACATGAATATACTACTACTAGGTTCGGGCGGTCGTGAACATGCCTTTGCATGGAAGTTATCACAAAGTCCGTTATGTGATGCCCTGTTTGTTGCGCCGGGTAATGCCGGAACAGCACAAGTGGCAACCAACCTACCAATAAGTTATAACGATTTTACCAGTATCCTGGAGGCCGTGCGTGAGCACAAAATCGAGTTGGTAATTGTTGGTCCTGAAGAGCCTCTGGTGAAGGGAATTGTGGATTTTTTGCGCCAGCAGCCTGATCTGAGCAGCTTACGGATTGTTGGTCCTGATGCACAGGGCGCGCAACTGGAAGGAAGTAAAGATTTCTCGAAGCAGTTTATGGTGCGCAATGGCATTCCTACGGCTGCCTCGCAAACCTTTACTGCGTCAACGCTGGCAGAAGGGCTAGCTTATCTGGAGGTACACTCATTGCCTGTTGTGATCAAGGCTGACGGCCTTGCCGCCGGAAAGGGCGTGATTATTGCCGAAACACTCGCTGAAGCGCAATCGGCCATACGCGATATGCTCGACGGACAAAAGTTTGGTGAAGCAGGCAGCAAGGTGGTTGTGGAGCAGTTTTTGCGTGGGATCGAACTGTCAGTATTTGTCTTGAGTGACGGTGAGAACTACAAAATTCTGCCCGAAGCAAAAGATTACAAGCGTATAGGGGAGCAGGATACTGGGCCTAATACGGGAGGCATGGGCGCTGTTTCTCCGGTGGTTTTTGCGAATGAGTCGTTTCTACAGAAGGTTAACGAGAAAGTAGTCAAACCTACGTTAGCTGGCTTAAAACAGGAAGGGATTCGCTATCAGGGGTTTATTTTTATCGGCTTGATGAAAGTAAACGGCGAACCGTTTGTCATTGAATACAATGCCCGAATGGGCGATCCAGAGACGGAAGTCGTTTTACCCCGGATTCAAAACGATTTCGTTGAATTGATGGTGGCCACTGCCGATGGTGATTTAGATAAAATTGCTGTTCAGATATCCCCCCAAACAGCCGTAACAACGGTTGTTGTATCGGGAGGTTACCCTGACGAATACGTAAAAGGTAAAATCATTACGGACCTTGAGCGTTTAGAAGATGTGATGGCGTTCCATGCGGGGACGATGGCCCAGAATGGTCACGTATTGACCAACGGTGGACGAGTACTGGCCCTTACGGCTCAGGCAAACTCGTTAGAAAACGCCGTTCGCAAGTCGCAGGAAGCGGCCCGAACGGTGCAATTTGATGGAAAGCAGTACCGGAAAGATATTGGGCTCGACCTGATCCGGTACTCTGATTAACCGAGGTATAACGTTGTAGCGCTGCCAAGTTTACTAGTCCTGACGGACACAAACTTCGCGACTCTACACCCTTATAGCTTCATAACGATAGATATATGTCTTGTAAATCCTGTGCAACCGGCGGGTGTGGAACCCAACGCGGAGCATCTGATGGTCCCGGCGGGGAACCGCAGAAAACGACCACAACAGGTTGCGGAAGCGGAGGGTGCAGTACCGGAGCAGGATCCTCTGCGGGTTGCAATAAATTGAATTCATTCGACTGGCTGAGCGATATTGCTATGCCGGACATGAAACGATACGACGTTGTTGAGGTTAAATTTAAGGGTGGACGTAAAGAATATTACCGAAATGTTCATCAGCTTAATCTGATAACGGGCGACTACGTGGTCGTCGAAATGCAGTCTGGATACCACATTGGCGCTGTTTCGCTGCAAGGCGAATTAGTACGTCTACAGGTGAAAAAACGGAACGTCAAGATTACCGACGATACCAAAGTTATTCACCGCGTTGCTACTCCTAAAGATATGGAGCGCCACGAACAGGCCGTGTTACGTGATCTGCCCGCTCTGTATCGTTCCCGCGAAATTATTCGTGAGCTTAAGCTGAACATGAAACTGTCCGACGTAGAGTTTCAGTCGGATAACACGAAAGCAACATTCTATTATTCGTCGGAGGAACGCGTCGACTTCCGGGAGCTCATTAAAATGCTGGCCAGTGAGTTCAAAGCCCGCATAGAAATGCGCCAGATCAGCCTGCGTCAGGAGGCCGGTCGGCTGGGCGGAATTGGCTCATGTGGACGGGAATTATGCTGTTCAACCTGGTTGACAGATTTTAAAAACATCGCTACCTCTGCGGCCCGATATCAGAACCTATCGCTAAATCCGGCAAAGTTATCAGGCCAGTGCGGTCGGCTGAAATGCTGTCTGAACTATGAGCTGGATACGTACATGGACGCCCTGCGCGATATTCCGACGGTCGAGAAACCGCTCGAAACGCAGAAAGGCCGTGCTTATCTACAGAAAACGGATATTTTCCGTAAGCTGATGTGGTTTGGCTATGGATCGGAAAGCACCTGGCACCCCCTGCCCATCAGTCGCGTGCTCGAAATAGCGGAGTTGAACAAACGGGGCATTATACCCGAGTCGTTCGACGTCTTAACGCCCATTGGTGAGAAAGAGCCGGTAACGGCCGCAGCTCTCAACAGTGATTTGCAGAAGCTGGACGCCAAATACGCAACCCGGCCTGCAAAGAAGAAAAAGAAGAAGGCTAAAGGAGGAGGTAATCCAACAAGACCTGCCTCTGGTGATAAAGCCTGATCATACAATAAGCCCGATAGTGAAGTTATCGGGCTTATCTGTTTAATCTTGTCTAGAGCGTCCTGCTTTTGTCGTGATTATGACCATTCCATTTTTGACGTTCTTACCATATAAAGCTGTGGCTTTTTTCCCTTCTAAAAAACTAACTGAAGCTACCTCCTGCCGTTTAAGTTGTTTCAGCTGAGCGGCTGTGGCAGCTTTGCCATCCAGTATATAATAGGCCGTTGTTACGTTCAACTTCGCATTTAGCCATGCCGGGGCCGCTCTTGCCACGGCAGTACTTTGAGGAGGTAACAGACGATAATTTGTATCGAGCCGGGTGCCTGGCATTGTCATGGCAGATGGAGCTAACCTCGACCGTGATGAGCTGGTCGACCTGTTGGGTAACGTATCGGCCTGGCTGGGCGATTCACAAAATCCTGGATACGTAGCCAGGAGAAACAAAGTGTATAGGAACATCCAGTGCGTTTTCATGTAGTTTGTTCTGTTGAACAATTATTAGATGGAAAAGGCACCGGTTCGTTTAAGAAGTCTTCGTCTGTTATTTAGTAGTACATCAGAAATCGCCTGTGTAGAATGGGCTAAATACGTAATAACTGCTGTCGCGCTTAGCCCGCTTAGGGGCTGTTTGGATGTGTAGCTCAAACCGACGTAGCGGATGATCGGCCCTGAACCAATCGGTGTACGGCCGTTCCCGAGTGTATAAGTGAGCGACTTCCCGCACATGAACGGTTAATACGTCCGCTGGTGTGGCGGGTAAATTATTGATAAAAATATCAGTGTCTTTACTGAACTCATCATACACCTTCAGGTGCTCGTTTTTCGTTCGCTCTACCAATGCATCCGGATTGTGGAAAAAAGTAGCCTCCAGTAGCTGGTTCATGTTGAATGAACTCGTCTCCCCGAACGGATGCCGCGAGATGGCCGCTGCCTGCAACAACGTAAAGAATTGCCTGCGCCTTGGGTCGAACGTAATGGCTTTGGGGTTGGTCTGAATAAAAATCTGATACGGCTTTGCCTGCGTATCAATGGTTGACTCGTGCTCCCACTGGTGCATGACGAACAGCTCTTTGACAAATTCCGGGGATAATAGAGTTAACGATTCCGGCGACGCTTTCTTACCATTTATGTAAACGGCAACCGAATACGTGTAGTCGTCAGGCACAATCAGCCGATCGCCTTTTACGTGTAAGAGAATCGGTTTATACTGGATAATGTGTACCTGATGCTTTATTTCGAACAAAGCCATCTGGCAATACCAGGCTCCTTTGTCTTCCAAGCCAACAACCAGGGCGCGGGTCGGTGTTGTAGCAGGCAATGCGTTTGGTTTAGGAACCTGATCCACAAGCCGCAGATTATTGTCGGTGTGCCGACATGCCAGCACCATAAGTCCTATGACTACAGCCCATAACCCATAGCGAGCGTATGCCCACCCGTGCGACCGCCGACGGTTCATCATGCTGATCCGCTGGCGTAAGTTCGAGCGGCCGAAATTTACCGCCAGGCCGGGTTGTCGTGTTAATTGGCTGACTTTGAGTAGATTATACTGGTAAGCTTTGCTATCGACACCCTCGGCCAAAACGGTTCGGTCGGCACTAAATTCCAGCGTTTGCAGCAGTAAGCTTTTGAAGAGGAATGCGGCCGGGTTGAACCAGAAGACAATAGATACGATTTCAACGACTACCATATCCAGGCTATGCCATTTCCGAACGTGAACTCGCTCGTGCCGTAAAATCTGCTCGAATTCATGAGTTGTATGCTGACTCGGGTTAAGGACAACCCAGCTAAAGAACGAAAACGGTGATGCTACATGCTCACTTTTTACTAGCGTAAACTGGTCGTAGGCTTCCTGATCCGATCGGTTGATCAGGCGGAAAAGTGCCACAAGTTGTACCATTAGCCGGACCAATAGTATCAGGAACCCTGATGCGTAGATGATACGTAACACATTCTGCCAGTTCCAGTCAAAAGTCGGACTTGGTGCAGTTCGTAGAGCGGGATACGTTTGGCCGTTTGGAAACGTAATCAATACGTCTGGCGGAGCGGGCGAGGCTGGCAGTATCCTGGGCACGATAACCTGCGCTGTCTGCTCCATAACCGTTCGGACGGGTTGTGGACGCCAGTCTGGTAGTTCCAGTAAGGGCAGTAAAACCGCTCCGGCCAGGCCGACCCACAGCGCTAGTCGGTTGGCACCAAAACATGTTTCCCGACGAAGCAAACAATAAAAGGCAATGCTGACGACGGCCAACAGGCTATTAACCAACACGACGTAACGCAGGGCCTCCATAATCTCTATCGTTACTTGCTACTGTGCATAATTGACTGGATAGGAATTACTTTTTTTCAATCATTGCCAGAATCTCGCGCAGTTCTTCCGCCGATATTTTCTCGTGCTGAGCAAAGTAGCTAACCAGATTCTTATAGGAGTTATCGAAGTAATCGCCCACGACCTTCTTCAGTACGAAGCGATTCTGGTAATCTTCCTTCGTAATGATGGGGTAGTACTCATGCGTATTCCCGTAAGCCCGGTGACCCACGTGGCCTTTTTCTTCCAGATTACGGACGATAGTCGATACGGTATTGTAGTGCAGGGGCGGGTTCGAAAAGTGAGGAACCATATCCTTTACGTAGGCCTGGTCCATCTTCCATAGCACCTGCATCACTTCTTCTTCTTTAGCGGTCAATTTTTCCATAAGACAAACCTAGAACTATTCATTTCGTTTACAAACTATCGACATAGTTTTTTAGCGTTTGGCAAGCCAGCAGCCGGGTCGTAGCTTTGTAATCTATTCAACAGAGGTATGAAACAATTCGGACTAGTGCTTGTCATTGCCTGGCTGGCTCTCAGCTGTGACACAAATGCAGTCTACAAGGAATATACGGACATCGAAGACGGAAAGTGGTTTGTGAAGAATGCCCCCTCATTCACGTTTGAGATCGAAGATGCGTCTATACCGTATAATATTTATTACAACCTGCGGAACAGCCTTTCGTACGGCTATTACAACCTGTATTTAACGCGCTACCTGCGGGATGGAAGCGGAAAGGAGATCGAATCGCGGTTGGATGAACTGCTGTTGATGGACCCAAAAACCGGGAAGCCCAATGGCGATGGGCTCGGCGACATCTTTGACCATAAATTTCTGATGAAGCGCAACTACCGCTTTCCTAAGCCCGGTAAATACACCATGCAGATTCGCCAGTACATGCGCCAGGACCCACTGCTCAACATTTTAAGTGTGGGTATTACAGTCGAAAAGGTGACTTCTGCCAAATAAATCAGTATGCTGATGTTGCTTCAACTGCTGCGTAAGAACCGTTTTTTCTTTTTGCCGTATGCATTCGCGTTGGCTGTTGTGGGTATCCTGCAAGTGCTGTACACTCAGGAGCAATTGATGCAATGGGTAAACGTCCGTAATCACCCGGTTGCCGATCTTTTTTTTACGTATACTACGTATCTCGGCGATGGCGCATTCTTCGTTCTGGTTTGTGTCGCATTAGTGATCTATAACCGACGTATCGGTTTCATAGCCTTCTGTAGTTTCGCCTTGTCATCACTTACGTCGCTGTTTCTCAAGACCATTGTGTTTCCCGGTTCGCCGAGACCGTTGAAGTTTTTTGAGCACTCGACCTATGAATATCACATGATCGAGGGCCTGGATATTTACAGTTACAACAGTTTTCCCTCTGGCCATACTACGTCTGCTTTTGCGATTTTCAGCTTACTGGCTTTTCTTGACACGAATAAGAGCAGAGGATGGCTATTCCTGGCGTTAGGCATTTTGACGGGCTACTCGCGGGTTTACTTATTTCAACACTTCGTTGAAGATGCATACGTTGGTTCGCTTGTCGGAACGATCTCGTCAATGATCATTTATTTAACGCTGCAACGTTGGCTGACGGCCCAAAATTTAACCAACGATTAGCCGGGTTTTCCTACCTTTGTTTTGCTCCCGATCGAACCATTGCCGAGGAGGAGCCGTTACTTCGATACATACTAAAAAACTAAATCGCTTCGGCGACACCTCATGAGCGACGCCATCAAACATGAGTGCGGCATTGCCCTAATCAGGCTCCGCAAACCGTATCAATACTACATTGATAAATACGGGACGGCTCTCTACGGAGCTAATAAACTTTACCTGCTAATGGAAAAGCAGGTAAACCGGGGCCAGGACGGAGCCGGAGTTGCTAATATAAAGCTCGAAGTGCCGCCTGGCCACCGTTATATTAGTCGCTATCGTTCGGTTGACCAGCGTCCTGTAACGGACATCTTCGAAAAGCTCAACAAGAAGTTTCGGAAAGCGGTAAAAGGCAATAAAGACAAGGCCAAGAACGCGCAATGGCTCCAGGAGAACGTAGCCTTTACGGGTGAAGTCTGGATGGGTCACCTGCGTTACGGAACCCACGGTGCCAACGAAATTGAGAATTGTCACCCCATGCTTCGGCAGAGTAACTGGCGCAGCCGCAACCTGGTCATGGCGGGTAACTTCAACATGACTAACGTAGATGAGTTGTTCGATAAACTCGTTTCGCTGGGTCAGCACCCTAAAGAAAAAGTGGACACCGTGACGGTGATGGAGAAAATCGGCCACTTTCTCGACGAAGAGAATCAGCGGGTATTCGACCGCTTCAAGGGCATCTACGAAAACCCGGTTCTGTCGGATATAATTGAGGATAATCTTGATCTTCAACGCGTACTGCACCGTTCCTGCCGTGATTTCGACGGAGGCTACGCCATGGTTGGTATGACGGGATACGGAGCTGCCTTTGTAGCGCGTGACCCGGCCGGTATCCGCCCCGCTTATTATTACGCTGACGATGAAGTTGTAGTTGTGGCTTCGGAAAAGCCAGCGATTAAAACAGCCTTCAACGTCGACTACAGCGCAATCCAGGAGGTAAAGCCCGGTCATGCGTTGATTATCGATAAATACGGTGAATACGCTGAACAGCAGTTTGTGAAGCCCACCGAAAAGCGGTCGTGCAGTTTCGAGCGGATTTACTTCTCGCGGGCCACGGACCCGGATATCTACAACGAGCGCAAAACCTTAGGTAAGCTGCTGGTTCCGCAGATCCTTGAGGAAATTGATTACGATTTAGAGAATACGGTTTTCTCGTATATCCCAAACACCGCCGAAACCGCCTTTTTTGGCATGGTCGAAGGCCTGGAAGAGTATCTCTACAAGCAACGGAAGAAAGCAATTATGGAAGGCATCCTGTTCGAACAGGATCTGGACCGCGTTCTTTCATTCCGACCCCGGGTCGAAAAGCTGGTGTCTAAAGACGTTAAGTTACGGACATTCATTACAGATGATGCCCAGCGCGATGATATGGTGTCGCACGTGTACGACACTACGTTTGAAGTAATCAAAAAGGGTAAGGATAACGTCGTTGTTGTCGACGATTCAATTGTACGGGGAACTACGCTCGAAAAGAGTATCCTTAAGATGCTGGATCGGCTAGGCCCCAAGAAGATAATTATTGTATCGTCAGCTCCTCAGATTCGTTTTCCGGACTGTTACGGCATCGATATGTCGAAGGTTAAAGAGTTTGTTGCCTTCCGGGCGGCTCTTGAGCTTCTTCGCGAACGCGGTCAGGAAGAATTGATGGATGAGATTTATGCCCAATGCGTTGCTGCCATTGAATCGGGGAATGCCACGAACCAGAATTATGTAAAAGCCCTGTTCGAGCCGTTTACCCACGAGGAACTGTCGGATAAGGTTGCTCGGATCGTAACGCCCGCTGGCCTGAACGCTGAGGTTGCTGTTGTTTATCAGACGGTGGACAATCTGCACAAAGCCTGCCCAAATCACTCCGGTGACTGGTATTTCACGGGTAATTATCCGACGCCTGGCGGAAACAACGTCGTCAATAAAGCCTTCGTAAACTTTATGGAAGGAAAATTAGTACGCGCTTATTAAAGGACATATTACCGAACGAAAAAGCTAACTGGCCACCAGTTAGCTTTTTTCATGTTAGACGTACTGAGTTATTTTCTCCAAACCAGCGCATTGATGTTTGCGCCAATTTTCTGGCCTTCGGTAAGTCCTGTTTCGTTATCCTGCTTGGTATGAATGTTGCCATAGAAACGCGAGTCGGCCGACTCTTGTGCCGCTTGTATAAACGACGTAAATGTTCGAGGCTTGAAATCGACGTTACGTTGAGCATCTCTTGTCCGTCCAATGTGCGAGTCGTCGGTGAAGGAAAAATTATCCCCATATAAAGCCGTTAAGACCGTTGCCGCCGATGATGATTGAGTAGCATGACCAGATGGGTAACCCGGAAATGGCGGTGCTGGCCAGAACGGAAGCCATTTAGGGTCAATAGCTATCCGAACATAAGAATATGGCCTTATGTTATTGTAGACGAATTTGCACCGCCAGCATAAGATAAAAGCATCGGCTACCGATATGCCTGTACGGGCCAAGGTCTCGGCGGCTTTGGCCAGATCAGCTTTAGCGGTCAGTATGGCAATACGAGCTATATTGTACGAGTGGCCGGGGGGGGTAAAGGTTTCGCCGGGATTATCAGCCCACCATACGGCAATCTCCTTCTCCGTTTGTGTCAGGTTCTTAGATTTTGCGTAGACATCCAGGTATTGCCCGAAAAAGGCCGACTTTGTATCCGTTGAATATGGTAGCGGCTTAGGCATTGGCAGGTCGTTGTTGGTTTTTAGAAAGGTACGTACCTGGCCCCAGTACGGTTGCATTGGAATTTTCTGACCATTTTCGGTGGGTAGCCACAGACCTGGACCCGCTGGTACAGTATAACTGGCGGGGAAATTCCGAGTGTACCCTTCGTGTCCGCCATCCGATTTGGACCATTCGAAGATCGCGTCGGCTATTTTCTTTCCGAAGTCAATAGAGATCTGATTAACGGGCTCATCAGCCTCTTTAAGTTGAGTCAGTAAGGCTGTTTCGAGCGAATCAATAGCTGCTTTATTGGCTGCGTTCGTGGTTGGATAAAGGCTCCGTAGAATGGAAGCCTGAGCTGCGTTGGCACTTAATGCCCAGTTGTAGGTTTTTCCCGATTCGGGCTGTGGCAATGCAGTAAGGCCCTGTAATTGGCCTGCCAGCGATTTATAGGTAGTCGTTCCAGGAACAATGGCTTCGTATAGAGTTACGCCAGCATAACCATAAGCCCGGGCGGCTACCGGTGGCGTAAAGCCAGGTGTTGTTTTGGTTAACTTTAGCTGGAGGGCAGCCCATTTGGCAGCAACTTCGGCATCGTACTGACTCGCTGCTTTTCCGCTTATAGTTGGTGATGGCGCAACCTGGTCAGAAGGCTGCATTTGACATGACTGCAGGAAAACAAGAAGCAAAAATTTCGCCGAAAGCAAAAAGCAGTTCCGTCTGTCCCTACTGCTAAGGTTGAGTGGAGCACTATACGTAGTGTGTATACGTTGTTTCATAATAATGTACGGACAATGAAGATCAGCCGATCAACCAAGTAGCTGATTGTCACACCTACCAATTAGCAAAAACGCTGCCAGACTGCGTATCTAGCTACTGGCCATCCGCTGTAAAACGTACCGCTGAGCCGAGTTTCGGTGTAACTTTGATTGTTCAAGTTAATCCTATAGACTGAATGCGAATACCCGAAGAAACCGTTGATCGAATTCGTCAATCTGCCGACATCCTGGAGGTTATAAACGACTTTGTTTCGCTAAAGAAGCGAGGTAGCAATTACATTGCCTGCTGCCCGTTCCATAATGAAAAAACACCGTCGTTTAACGTAAATCCAACGCGTCAAATTTATAAATGCTTTGGGTGCGGAAAGGCGGGAGATGCGGTACGGTTCATCATGGATATTGAGAATATCGGTTATGGTGAAGCGCTCCGGTATTTAGCCAAAAAATATAATATTGAGATTGAAGAACAGGAGCAAACGCCCGAAGATCTGTTACGTCAGAATGAACGGGAGAGTTTGCTGATTGTACTCAACTTTGCAAAAACGTTCTTTCAGGAAACGCTTCACAATACCGACGAAGGTAAAAGTATTGGATTGAGTTATTTTCGGGAGCGCGGCTTGTCGAACCCGACTATCGAAGCGTTTGAGTTAGGCTATACATTCGATCAGTGGGACGCACTCTTAAAAGAAGGGTTACGCAAGGGATACAGTCAGGACTTACTTGAAAAGGCAGGTTTGATCCTAACCAAAGAAGGCGGCAAGGTGTTTGATCGGTTTCGGGGACGGGTCATGTTTCCGATTCACAACGTATCGGGTCGTGTGATTGCCTTTGGCGCACGGATCTTAAAAACGGATAAGAACCAGCCCAAATACTTAAACTCGCCGGAGACGGCGGTGTATCATAAAAGTCAGGTCCTGTATGGTATCTACCAGGCAAAGCAAACCATACGCCAGGAAGATGTATGCTATCTGACCGAGGGCTATACCGACGTAATTTCCTTACACCAGGCGGGTATTAAGAACGTAGTAGCTTCGTCGGGAACCTCGTTGACCACCGAGCAGATTCGACTGATTGCCCGCTTCACGCCAAACGTTACCATCTTATACGATGGCGATGCTGCTGGCATAAAGGCGGCTCTCCGGGGCCTGGACATGGTGCTGGAAGAGGGCTTAAACTTAAAACTCTTACTATTGCCCGACGGAGAAGACCCCGACAGTTACGTGCATAAAGTTGGGGCCGAAACGTTCAAAACCTACATCCAGCAAAATTCACAGGACTTTATCGACTTTAAAGCCAGCCGGTGGCTGTCCGAAGCCGGTGATAACCCATTGAAACGGGCGGAAGGTATATCGGATGTTTGCGCTACGATAACCAAAATCCCCGACCCGCTTAAGCGTCAGACTCTTTCGCAGCGGGTTGCACAGGTTTTTCACGTCAGCGAACAATCGGTTATCTCCGAAATAAACCGGTTGATTCGTAAGCAACAGGATCAGAACAAGAAAGAATACGATCGGCAGCAGGATCGTCAACAACGGCAGCAGACTGATCCCGCTAAACCAAGCGTAGGCGAACAGTCAATCGATGACATTAACGCGCTGCTACAAGGATTAAGTATCGACCGTGTCGATGAGCCTGAAGTCGTGGCGGTGCCTTTTGGAAAACCGCTTGCATCGGAGTCTGTAAAGGCCGTACGAACACCTATATCCTTTCAGGAGGAAGAGTGTGTTCGGTTGCTGATAAACTACGGAACACGGGAACTGGAACCTGGTATTACGTTATGCCAATACGTACTCGATGAGCTTCACGAGATCAACTTCCAGACTGCTCCGTTTGACTTAATTTTGACATTGTTCAGAGAAGCTTACAGCAGGGGTGAAACACTGACGGCTACTGATTTTCTGAGCCGCCGGGCAAGTGAAGACAACGCCATTCAACAGGAGGCTATTAACCTAACTACGCCCCGATATGAAATAAGTGAAGGCTGGCTAAAGCATGAGATCCACGTGCCTTCAGAAGAAGAAATCGGCATCTTAGCCGATGCCGCTTACCGTAATATTTTACGTGTCAAAAAAATGCTTGCTGAACAGCGGATGGCGGTACTGCAACAGCAACTTCGGGAATCGATGAGTAAAACGCCTGAAGAAGCTGATCAGCTGTTGCTGGAGTTTATGCATTTCAAGCGAATCGATATGGAGATATCGAACCTGCTTGGTACTGTGATATCTGGGTGACCCTTAAACATGTAAAAGCCTCAATTGCATAATTGAGGCTCTACCTTTATCAACAGGGGAGGGTGAACACTACGCTTGAGCTACGGTGGTAGCGCCTAATAGCTCGGCATCAATTTCCCGGTTCAATTCGCCCAGAAGACTGGCATGAGAACGGAGTTGGCCTGGCTTGGAAGGAAGAGCTGAACGACCTGACTTTTGGCCGGTCATGTCCAGCAGCAAAGTCATCAGTACGTCACTCATTTGCTTGCGAAGCGCAATGAGCCGACGAAGACGTGACCGATCTGCTTTAGGTTGCCGACGAGCAGCTACCTGTAATGTATTAATTACTTCAGTTAATTTTGCATACCGACGATGGAATGCTTCAGTCGCTTCTACCCACTCTATAATCACGCTTTGTATCTCCGCCGAGGACGCTTCGTAACCGGACGGTACCTTTGTTTCTTCTTGATTCATCGCACAATTCTGAAATACATGTCTCGCAACTGATTGATCAAATGTAGCCCTGTATTATAGCTCTAAACAAGCCCGTTTGTATGAAATCACCATTTCTCCGGATGAAATCACCCAATTCATGCGTCAAATATTAGTGATTTCGTCCGGAGAAATGGTGATTTCATCCCGTACCAATTGTTAGGTTAACAAATTAGGAGTTACATTCAACCACCCATAAGCAGTATACACCATGGATCAAACAGCTACCGGCTCAGAAGCCACTAAAAATTTTGCACTTCGTCGGCGCGATTTTTCGATTCTTGTAGCCCAGTCGGAAGTGTTTAATTGTGAAGTGCTTAGCCAGCTCCTTAAAGAACAAGGGTACAATGTAGTGGGCCGTGCCGTTGAAATGGAGGATACTTTGCAACAAATTCGGGTGAAGCGTCCGCAATGTGTAATCCTGGAATCAGAGATTTCTGGCCGGAGAAGCTTTGACATTGTAGAGCAAATGCAGCAGTCAAACTTTCAGCCGAAATTTATCCTATATACTAGTAAACCTGACCTGCGTATGGTGGCAGCCGCTATGCAGATGGGCTTTTTCGGCTTTTTATATTCGAGTGATGGGCTGGATGAGCTGTATCGTTGTTTTCAAACGGTAAGTAACGGGGGGTGTTATTACAGTACCGGCTTCATGAATCTGCTTAAAAACTATGGAGTCGAAGTGTTAGCCGAAGATACTCGTGATCAGCTAAATAGGTTAACCGATCGAGAACGTGAAGTTTTGAAGATGATTGCAAACGGCCATACGGCTAATGAAATCGCTGATACACTTGGCATTAGCTACCGAACCGCAATCAACCATAAAGCACATATAGCCAAAAAACTTGACTTGAGCAGCTGCCGACAACTGCCTCGGTACGGAATAGCCGTAAAAAATTACCTGTGAAGTAGTCTAGGGAAGTTTGACTGGATCTGCGTCTGAATCGGCATAAAGTTGTTGGCTTCCTTGCAGCCACTCCCTAAATACTTGCATTCTTGCCCGGGGAACCACTATCTCGTAACGATCAGGAGTGTTAAGCCGAACTATGTACTTACCATTCTCCCAGTAGGCGTAATTCAATACGGCCTGCCGGTTGACTATATAATCACGTTTAATGCGATAAAATAAAGAAGGGTCTAGCTCGGCTTCCAGCTCATTTAATGTCTTAGTTACCAGATAGCGGCCTTTGTCGAGGATAGCGTAATAAAAACGCTCTTCAATAGTAAAATAATAGACGTCGTTAACTGGGAAGTCCAACTCGCCGTGGGTATTCTTTCCTTTTAAGTGAGCCAGATGAGGTGAAGGAGCCGTAGGGGTAGGTCTGGGTGTAAACGTAGCCGATAAAGCTAAGGCTTTCTGAGAAGCTTCTGCGGCTTGTGCTTCCGCTGCTTCCTGAGCTTCCCGCCGTTGTTGCAGATAATCATATAAGAGGGATACGTTTAAAGCAACATATCCAATGATCACTATGGGAAATAAGTATTTAAAGTAAGTGTACCATGTGTAGGTGTCGATGATATAGCCATTCAGGTATCCACTTAACGAGTAACTCGGGTACTGCTCGGATAGATACCGAATCGTTTGGGTTACCGGGTTAAATACTATGAACGAAACCGCGAAAAAAGGAAAGAATTGTAACTCGTATAAGCTAATTGCCCGTAAGCTGTTTTCAACAGTATTAATCTTGAACCAGCTATGAATCCGATTGATGAGAAACACCGTTATAAATGTTGTTACCAACTCCGGAATAACCATTACTCGGACAATAAGTCCTACGTATTTGAAGAAGCCTCCGGCTTCGGTCAACTTCTCTAATTTGATGCGGTAGGCTATAGACCAAGAAATGAGTTCGATAAACAGAAAAAGGCACAGCAGTATTACTACGCTGTTCATCGGCTTGCTCAAAAAATGTCGCGTAAGTCGAATCTCCTTCATGCTGTCCTTATTCAAATCTTCGACTAAGATAGTGGTAAAATTTAACTATTTCCAACTGCTGTTTGTGACTTTTTCGTGATTGTTGGCCCCTGGGGCATGCAGTAGCTTTGTATCAACAAAACGGCGCAATAAAGCGCACCAAAAAACAAAGCAACTATAAACAATCAAATCACCATGAAAAAACAATTCGCCATCCAACCAGCTCAAATGTTGAAAAAAGTAGCAAAACAAATTGCTAAGTCGGAATCAGCTAACATCCTTATGTTGCAGAAAGAAGGCGGTAAGTGCTGCGAATCTGTTGGCTATGATTTCAGCGGTCTTTCGAAGCCAGTGTTTTCTCTTTAATCTTTAGATAGATCATGCCAACTGCGCGGCAACTCTATAACCAGGAACTAACTCGCTGCCGAGAACACTTCGAGCGGGTCGACCTACAGAAGGAGAGAGGGTACTTAATGAAGTTCACAACGTTTTCTGCAAACGTCCAGAACATATTACCCTCTGTTCCTCGTAGCGAGCACGAGACGATGTTTCGTGAACTGTTACTGCAACAAATCTTCACTACGTTCGATCAGAAGTGCCTAACGGCTGGCGATCTAGTAAAGGTGCGTGGGATGAAGGACCTGCTTAAGCAGACGAATGGACCAAAGATATACTGTACGTATCACCTGGGTTCGTATCGATTGCTCACAAGTGTCTTGTTCCGGCGTGGGGTTGACTGCGTGCTGATGGTAGGTTCTAACATGAACCGTAGTCAGGGAGGAGATATGACAGAGCATATCGAAGCCCTGCGGCAAAAACACGGTTTAACAAACGTATTTCGCGTAGTGGAAGCGGGAAGTCCAGCAGCTGGCTTGACAGTACTACGCGAATTAAAGGCCGGCCGATCGCTGATTGTTTATGTCGACGGAAGCCCCGAAACTGCCCCTGAACGAGGAGATGAAGACAAATTTCTTTCCGTGCGATTTGGTCAACGACGTGTGTTGACCCGCAAAGGGGTTGGTTACTTATCACATGCTGCTGGTGTGCCTATCGTGCCGGTAGTTAGCTACCGCGAGCCTGATCTGACAAGTGTATTACACTGTCTCAAGCCCATCCGGCCGATCAGTCATAGTGATCGTGAGATGTACTGCCAGGAGGCCATGCAACAGCTTTACGACGGATTCTGGCCTTACCTGGCCAAGTATCCGGGGCAATGGGAAGGATGGAATTACATTCATTCGTTTCTGATGCCTGAAAAACTTAAAAATGGGGTCTTTGGCATTAAACCTGCCCGGCCCGCATTCAACCAGGAGCGTTATTCGTTGTGCGATCTTGAAGAAGCTCCGGTTTTATTTGATCGCAAACTCTATCAGACATATGAGATCACGGAGGACCTGCGGGATTTACTTCTGAATCTCAATACGGTCGACTCTGTGGAGGAACTACTAGGGCAGGATATGTATAGTGAACTAATGGAGATGGAAGTTCTCTGTTAAATAGCATACTCCCTTAAAACGCGAAATGCTTAGATCTGTTCTAAGCATTTCGCGTTTTATCATGTACGTAGTAAAAAATTACTACAGATTAGCACCTACTTCAATTTCTTCTCCGGACTTGTTGAAAAACTTGAAGTTCACAATACCCAGCGAGCTATCTTTTACCAGCTTCACCCAGGTCTTGTATTTGAAAAACCACTGTACCTGCTTCGAATATAACCCTTTTGTGTAATAAGCGTACAAAAATGGGTGCATCGAAACAGAAATTCCTCGCTCGTTCTGCTTGGTCAGCATATAATCCAGATTACTCTCGATCACATCCGTTACCAGCACACTCGCCTGAATTGTGCCTGTGCCACCACAGGTCGGGCAAACCTCGCGAGTTACTATATTCATCTCCGGCCGGACGCGTTGACGCGTTATCTGCATCAGGCCAAATTTTGTTAAGGGCAGAATCGTGTATTTCGACCGATCTGTCTTCATTTCATCGCGCATGATATCTTGTAGCAGTTTTTTATTTTCTGCTTTTTTCATGTCAATGAAATCCACGACAATAATACCACCCATATCGCGCAGACGTAACTGGCGCGCAATCTCTTTAGCCGCTTCCCGGTTAACACTAATTGCGGTGGCTTCCTGGTCTTCTTCAGAATTAGATTTGTTGCCGCTATTAACGTCGATTACGTGCAGGGCCTCAGTGTGTTCAATGATCAGGTAACCACCACCCGGTAAGCTAACTGACCGTCCAAACAGAGACTTTAGCTGCTTCTCTAAGCCAAGCGCTTCGAAAACCTTTGTTTTCCCGTTGTGGAGTTTAACGATCTTCTCCTTTTCGGGTGCGATAGTGTGGATGAAATTCCGAATCTCATCAAACGACTCTTTCGTGTCGACCGTAATGCTCTCAAAGGATTCATTGAGCATATCGCGAAGGATAGATGAAGCCCGGTTCATCTCGCCCAGAACCCGATCACGGGGTTTAGCGTCGGAAAGCGTTTTAACGGCTTGTTCCCATTTCGCTAACGAGTTCTGCAGATCACGATCAAGCTCTTCAACGTCTTTATCCTGCGCAACGGTACGTACAATGACGCCGAAGTTCTGGGGCTTCAACGACGACATTAGTCGTAGCAACCGTGACCGTTCGGCACGGTCAGTAATCTTCTTCGAGAGATTTACACCGTCTGAAAACGGCACAAGTACCAGGTAGCGACCGGCAATTGAAATGTCGCAGGAAAGGCGTGGACCTTTGGTTGAAATCGGTTCTTTAACTACCTGAACCAATATGGGGGCATTTTTCGTCAGTACCTTATCGATTTTCCCAATTTTCTCGATAGCCGGCTCCAGTTTCATGTTACTGATCCGACCGGTGGTGACGCGCTTGGCGATTACGTCTTTAACAAACTTATTGAGCGAATTGATATTCGGTCCTAAGTCCTGATAGTGCAAAAACCCGTCCTTATCGTGGCCTACGTCCACGAAAGCGGCATTAAGGCCCGACGAAAGTTTTTTGACTGTTCCTAAGTAAAGATCGCCAACAGTAAAGCTGCTGTCTAACTCTTCTTCGTGATACTCCAGCAATCTCTTGTTATGCAAGAGTGCAATCCGATCACCTTTCTGAGTCGAACTGATTACTAATTCATTACTCACAAGATGAATTTACGGTTAGAATGGCTGTATAAAAAGAAAGAAGCCACGTTCGGGCTTCACAGACCGGCACGGGCTTCTACAAGAAGTGTTTTCAAATTTGAGTGCAGTGTTTTTAGCTTTAACTAATCACAAGATAATTATAGCCTAAAAACGCCCGGCGGCCCGGTGAAAACTACTTTTTCTTATGCCGGTTTTTTCTGAGCCGTTTCTTCCGCTTGTGAGTTGCAATCTTGTGCCGTTTCCGTTTCTTACCGCAAGGCATAGTCTTTAAACAGTTTAAATAGTTAAAAATGTCTGTGGGCTATTTATTCCGCATGGAGCCCAATACGTACTCTAGTTCGAATAATGTGGTTCAGCAGAACGTATCATCATTCACTGTGCATTCATCACTTCAACCGTTCCTCATACTCCTGAATGGCGGCCAATATCTGAGGATCTTTCTCTTGCTGTTTTACCTGAGCGAGCACTTGTTTGGCTTCGGCATTCTGACCGGCCTCGGCCAGACTAACACCTAAGTAAAATTGTGCTTTCCGGCTGCCAGGATTGTTTACCAGAATTTGCCGGAACCGCTCGATGGCCTTATCATACTGATTCGACCGCATGGACAGCAAGCCGAGGTTGAATAAGGCTAACTCGTTCGTTGGCTCTTGCTGCAACACCTCACGCAGCATCATAATTCCCTGCATAGGGTTATCCGTATTTACATAGGTCATTGCCATATTAGCTTTGGCCGCCAGTAAGTTAGGATTTTTAGCAAGCGCTTTCTGATAATAGTCGCGGGTTTTTTGTCCTAGTAACGTAGTCTTTTTTTCGTCAACGGAAAATGTATACGCTTCAAAATATTGGTCGCCCGCCCGTAGCAGATTACGCTCCGAAGGCTCTGCTGTCGCTAGCAGGTCTGCGTAATGCGCTGCGCTGTCGTAGCGGGTAATGTCCCGAAAGAAACTGATCAGCTTTTCGCCTGCTGCTTCTTTCCTGGCCGGATCGGTTGTTGTAAAATCGGCCTGCAAGGAAGCCAGCTGTTTTTGCTGCTCTGGAGTTACAGGCTTCTCGTGAATCGTTGCGGGAGCTGATCCGCCCACATGCGAGGATTCAGCCGTTGGCGTTTGCGTGGCCCGAGCTCCCAGTTGCTTGTTTTCATCGCGCACCACCACCTTGGGCAGGGTATATAAACCCGCCGTCAGGGCTGTAGCCAGAACAACAACAAGCAGAATATATTTATTCATAACAGGATCTCGTAACAAACGCAAACGCCATACACGCTTTTCAAATTACTCAGCCGCTACCTTCGCTTTGTCGCTGGTTTTCACCTGCTCAACAAACACCTTGGCGGGTTTGAAGCTCGGGATGAAATGCTCGTCGATCACCATTGCAGTGTTCTTCGAAATGTTCCGGGCTACTTTTTTGGCTCTTTTCTTGTTGATGAAACTGCCGAACCCTCTCACATAAATGTTCTCTCCCTCGGCCAATGAGTCCTTTACTACCGAAAAGAAGGTCTCAAGAGTATTGGTAACCTCGGCCTTATCGATTCCGGTCTTATCGGCGATCTCTGCAATTACGTCTGCTTTCGTCACGACTTCTTAAACTTTAACGTTTACTGTATTGTTGAAAATTCGGGTGTCAAAAATGGGAGCACAAAGGTAGGGGTTTCCAGTAAATTATAAAACCTATCACTTCCGTTTTTCCTCTGAACAATGCTTTTTTTATTTTTATTTTGAATTGGCAATCAGACATTAACGTCACCAAACGTAACGTTGCACCGACGCTTGAGCGTTGGTACGACTACCATAAACGCGACCTGCCGTGGCGTCACACGCGTGACGCCTATCGCATCTGGCTGTCAGAAATAATTCTCCAGCAAACCCGCGTAGCACAGGGCAAACCGTATTATGAACGCTTTGTCAAAGCTTACCCAACTGTGATCGATATGGCCCGTGCTGATGAGCGTGAATTACTTCGGCTTTGGCAAGGGCTAGGCTATTACTCACGGGCCCGTAACCTGCATCAGACCGCTCGTTACGTAACGGACCAACTAGACGGAAAGTTTCCCGTTACGTATAATGATCTCCTGAAAATGAAGGGCATAGGTGCTTATACAGCAGCGGCTGTGGCGTCGTTTGCCTTCGGTGAGCGTGTGCCGGTTGTTGACGGAAACGTGTACCGAGTTTTGGCCAGATTGTTCGGTATTGATGAGGACATCACTACCACGAACGCCAAGAAGCATTTTGCTACGTTGGCAATGGAGTTAATCCAGTCGGCTGGTGATCCGGCAACGTATAATCAGGCCGTTATGGAGTTCGGGGCTATTCAGTGCAAACCGGTAGGACCAGAGTGCCTGTTGTGTCCGCTCCAGGCGCAGTGCGTAGCCTATCAGACTGGTCAGCAGAACCGCTTGCCAGTTAAAGCAAAAAAAGCGCCCGTACGCGAACGCTACTTCAACTATTTAGTCTTTCAGCAGGGGGACCGGTTGGCCATGCGTGAGCGAACGTCGCGTGACATCTGGCAGAATTTGCATGACTTCTATCTAGTGGAAACCGATGAGCCCACACCTGCGTTGAAGGATTTGCCGTTAACCGATGAAGCGGTTGCTGAACTAGTCAGAGTGGGGCGCTGGAGAAATCCGGCGGAAGAAGCGGTTCAGCTTTTATCGCACCAGCGGATTCGGGCTATTTTCCATCAGGTTGAGTTGCCCGATGGGCTGGAAAGCCGCTTGCCTATGGGCTTTCAGTGGTATACAATACACGAAATAGGAGGGCTCGCAAAGCCTGTTTTGATTACAAACTATTTAGCGAAGGTGTTTGGATAAATTGGTTTATTTCAGTATCTTTAATACTCTTAAGCCTTAAACTTTTATTCATACAAAACCAATAAACTACAAGCATGGCAAGCTTAAATAAGGTGATTTTGATTGGCAATGTGGGCAACGATCCTGAGATCCGTTATCTGGATGGCGGCTCGGTTGTTGCCAAGTTCAGCGTTGCTACCAATGAGCGTTATACAACCCGTACCGGCGAACAAGTTGAATCAACCGAGTGGTTCCGCGTGGAGGTTTGGAACGAGCAGGCAAAAATTATTGAGAAGTACCTAAAAAAGGGCAGTCAGATATACGTTGAAGGGCGCTTACGTACAGAAACCTATACCGACCGTGAAGGCAAGGAGCGGTTCTCGCTCGGCGTACGGGCCTCTACGTTCCAATTCCTGGGTGGACCGAACGAGCGTCAGGACAATAACGGGTATGACGTACCCGCTGTGGCAGCACCCGCACAACCGGCTCCGCGTCAGCAGGCGGCTCCCGCTCCACAACCGGCCGGAACCCCGGACCGTCGTCAGCCTGCTCCTGCTGCACCCCGCCAACAGCCCGAGCGTCGACGGGAGCCCGATCCAGTGCCTTTTGAGAGCACCAGTGGTGACGACGATCTGCCGTTCTAAACCGCTTCAAGCTCGATTGTTGAACGAGATTTAATATACATGGACCCTAGTGATCCGCTTCCTCGACAGGTGTTCCCAGCCGATTCTGGCTGGGGCACCTATTTTGATTTATACAGCCCCTATGCGGCTCTGATATTGCTGCTAATTGTGCTTGCCGGCTTAGTGTCGGCATCCGAAGCAGCATTCTTTTCTCTTTCGCCCGACGACCGGGCGCATTGTCGTGATAGTGACAAGGCACAGGATCGGCGTATCGCTCTGTTGCTCGACCGCCCCAAACGCCTGCTAGCCTCATTGGTTATATTCAATAATCTCCTGAATATTGCTATCGTCGTCATTGTCACTTATATCACTTGGGAGTTTTCTCAGGCTTCTCACGCATCAGGCTGGGTTCTGTCTGGAGTAACTTTAGCGACTACCATTGCTATTGTCTTATTTGGTGAGATTGTACCCAAAGTGTACGCTAGCCAGAACAATCTCACCGTGGCCCGCCGAACGGCCCTACTCGCACAGATTGGGTTGGCCGTGTTCCGGCCATTGGCTATGTTGCTGGTTAACCTAAGCAATCAGGTCGATAAGCGTATTCAACGACGCGGTTATAAGTTGTCTGTAGAGGAACTGAGTCAGGCCGTTGAACTGACGGGCAACGATGCTACAACGGAAGAAAAAGAAATTCTGAAAGGCATCGTGAACTTCAGTAATCTAACGGCCCGTCAGGTCATGCGGGCACGGTTAGATATATCGGCCGTTGATAATGAACTGACCTTCTCCGAGCTGATGGCCCAGATCAACGCATCAGGCTACTCGCGGGTCCCTGTCTACCATGAATCGCTGGATCAGATTGAAGGTATACTTTATATCAAAGACTTACTGCCCCATATTCATCAGGACGATTCGTTTCAGTGGCAATCGCTGGTACGTCCGGCTTTTTTCATTCCCGAGAACAAGAAAGTCGACGACCTTTTGCAGGATTTTCAGAAACGGCGGGTACACATGGCTATTGTCGTTGATGAATACGGCGGCACTCGTGGGCTGGTGACACTGGAAGACATTATCGAGGAAATATTCGGAGAGATTAACGACGAATTTGATGATGAAACCCCGGCTGGTTATCGTCGTGAAGATGATCGCACCGTCGTGTTTGAAGGAAAAGTGCCCTTGACGGATGTGTGTAGGGTGTTAAACGTAGAGGCTACTACGTTCGAAGCCGTTCAGGGAGGCAGTGAATCATTGGGAGGGCTGCTGTTAGAACTGTTCAGCCGGTTGCCCAAACCTGGTGATGAAACGGCTTACGCTGGGTTTACCTTCCATGTTCTCTCTGCCGACGACAAACGGATCAATGAGGTACGGGTAATCAAAAATATCCCGACTGAATCGGCTGAAGTGAGTCGATAACTACCGTTAACGTAAACGAAGCCTTCAAATATCGTCAGGTGGCTGATAATTGATACTTTTATAGTCAATCAGATCAGTATACTATGACGAGCCTTATTGATAAACTGAAGTCAGTCGCCAAACGGACGCTCAAGCCGGAGCGTCCAGCCACACCCGTTACGGAGTTTGATTACGCTACGTTACCCTGGATCGATAAAAAAGATGCCGATATTGAGGCCTTCCTGAAACGCTATAAGCGAGGTAAAGAGCTGCCGTACGATCTGGCCGAAAAGATGCACTTCTGGCGCGATAACGGCTACGTCATTCTGGAGCAGGCTCTTCAGACCACCTGGCTCGATCAGCTGTGGAGTGAGGTCGAAGAATTGATCGAACATCATGACAAGTACAAGACCTTAGTACGTGTTGATTTGCCCGAATACGCGGCCAAGCCTGTATTACCCGTTAATGAGGTTCCGAAAGACGTACTGAATGGTCCGTACATCAAATTCATGGATTTCCACGACAATTCGGTTATTGGCAAGAAGGTCATGCTCCATGAAAACATCATTACGTTTCTGGAAGCGGTCTTTGGCGATAAGGTCATTGGTATGCAGAGCCTGCTGTTCAAATATGGCAGCCAACAGGCAACCCACCAGGATTTCGCGTACGTCGTGTCGGAAATTCCCAGCCATCTGGCCGCGGCCTGGATTGCCCTGGAAGATGTGCACATCGATTCAGGACCCCTATTCTATTACCCTGGATCACACACAGTTGGCAAGTTCAACTTTGGGAATGGTATTTTCTTTAACGGCCAGTCTACCCATGACCCTACCGATTTTGCCAGGTACCTCGATGAAGCCTGCCAGAAAGTGGGGCTGGAAAAGAAAACGCTTTTGATTAAGAAAGGGGACGTACTGCTCTGGCACGCAGCGCTGGCACATGGTGGCGACGAAATTCGCAACAAAGCTTTAACCCGTAAGTCGTTTGTGTGTCACTACTCGTCCGATAAAGCGTATAAACACCATCGGCAGCATCCAACGGTTGAACCTATACGACGGACCATCAACGGAGCCGATGTATTCGCTAATCCGCACATGCCCGACCAGGAAGATATTTTTGACACGGGTAAAACCATGTAGAAACAAAAACGGCGGGCTCACCAGATGAGCCCGCCGTTTTTGTTAGACCCATAGCCCCCGGCCGTGGTTATAATCGTCGCCAATGCGCTGAATATCCTCGGTTGAGTACGTTAAAAAGCTTTTTTTGCGAAGCTGGCGAAGACGGCGTCTCTCGAGCCAGGATAGTTTCCCATCAACCAGCGCACCAAATACAATAAGCCGTTCAAGGCTTCGGCGTACTTCAATCGGTGCCTGGCTGGCCCGTTCGATGAAATGGCCTGTCAACGTAGCGTCCAGACGAAGCTCAAACCGATCACTTAATGTCTCGCTTAAGAGAAAATGGGCGTAGTTGTATTGACGCTTCAGGATACCCGCGTATTGCAAAGCTTCCAGAATCAAGGGCCGAAACTGGTCGTTATTGCCCCATTCGTCATAGAGTTCATTGACGAACTCCCGAATCGTCATGGGGGCCATAATCCGAACCTGCGCTTCGTGTAATACCTGCCAGGAGGCCCAGGCGTTCCAGAAGGCATAGACCGGCATACCAGCCAGGTCTGTAACCTGCTGCAAGACGTAACTACCCGCCGACCGACGTACAACAAACCTGAGCATTAAATTGCTTAAGCCGGCTTTGACAAGAGTTGTCAGAAAAAACAAGAGTAATCCCCAACGCGGCAGATTCAGGTATGGATCAACTCCAAAGCGCACTAGCCCACGATTGGCTTTCTGGATAGCGGCTTCGGCTAACGAACGCAAGTGGCGATCATACTGCGCGTCATGAGCCCGTGGAAACTGGCACACCTGCATGATCGTTTTCACACCCCGTAGGTTCAGCGCAATCAGCAGGTTGATTTCCAGATAAATCAGCAGGATTCCGTATACAGTTGTGAGCAGGGGAAATTTGTACGGAGTTCCCAAAAATACCACGGATGTATCCACGAATAAATCGGGCCAGATATACTGAGGAATATACATCAGCAGAACGCCTAATACACCCAGCAAAGCGGCCATTGTTAACGTAACCGTCTTTGTCCGACGTATTACCCGGCTTTCCAGCGAATTCAGCACATACGGTTCGTCCGTAGGGTGCGATGTATCAAGTGCCTGCCGCAGATAGCGTAAAGCCAGGTGGTCGAGTGGACCAGTGCTGTTGTTCGGTGGCCGGGTTGACATGTTGAGTAACGTGACAGTGGATTTATTTCTACAACTACAGAACCGGCGGGGTTGTTAGCGGAATCGGCGCTTTTCCTGAAAGCAGCTTTAGTAATCGGTCAAAAGCAGCAGGTTAAAGAATGATTAAGACCCTACCTCCTGTCAGTAAAAAGAAACGATCCTGCCCTTTACCAATAAAAATTGTCCTTATGTCAGTGATCATACGTATCCTATTAGGCTGTGCAATTGTCGGACAAACGGTTGCGCAAAGCGTAGCACCAGCTAAGTCTAAAACTGCCCAACAGCGCGTAAAAGACGAGATGGTTGAGGCTTCGCAGCGTTTCTTGGCGAGTCTTTCGGCCGACCAGCGGAAGCAGGCGACGTATCCGTTCGATGATCCGGAGCGATTCAACTGGCATTTCGTTCCCCGCGAACGTAAGGGCTTACCCCTGAAACAAATGACGCCTGAGCAGCGTCAGGCTGCTATGGTGTTGCTGAAAACAGGACTTAGCGAGCAGGGGTATGAGAAGGCAACGTCCATTATTGACATGGAAAACGTGTTACGTGTCATTGATAACCGGCCACCCAACGATACGTACCGCGACCCGGAGAACTATTCGTTTACTGTTTTCGGTGATCCATCGGGTCAGAACCCGTGGAGCTGGCGTATAGAAGGGCACCACTTATCGCTTCATTTTCTGTCTACTGTAAGTGGTATGGGCTCGGCGCGGGTACTGGCACCTACGCCGACGTTTTTCGGGAGCAATCCCGCCATTTTAGAGTATGATCCTAAAATGGCCGACAAACGCATGGCCGATCCACGAATCAATTCATTACCGCAGAAAGGACGGCAGATTCTGAAACAGGAAGCCGAACAGGCTTTTGCGTTGCTCAAAACGTTGAATGAAGACCAGCGTAAACAGGCCATTGTAGCCGCCGTGGCCTACCCGGAAATTGTTACCAGTAACAAACGATTAGCCTCGCTGGAACGGATGGACGGGTTGACCTATGCTGACATGACAGCCGAGCAGCGCAAACTTTTCCTGAGTCTGCTTCGGGTATATCTGACCAATTACCGCGTTACGCTGGCTAAGCAGCAGATGGATAAGTTAGAAAAAGCGGGACTGGATAACCTTCGGTTTGCCTGGGCGGGCGATCTGACGCCAGAATTAGGCGAAGGGAAAGGCTGGTATTACCGCATTCATGGGCCAACGGTTCTGATCGAATACGACAACACCCAGACTAACGCGAACCACGTTCATACAGTTGTCCGCGACCTGACGAACGATTTTGGCGAAGATCTGCTCAAGCTGCATTACGAAAACAGTAAGCACGGTAAACAATGAATCCGATGAGCAGACCGTTTAACAATTTTTAAGCTGCTAATAAGTTGGTTTCTTCGTAACTTGTACAGCTTATAGCATTCGTACAACGTTTATAATTCATGAAGAAACTCCTGATTTTTGCGTCAGTGGGTTTGCTGTCTACAGCCGCATCGGCTCAGCAAACTCAGTGGTATCTAACCGATAAAACAGACAGCACCGCGGGCATAAGTGTTGAACGCACCTACCGCGAACTCCTGAAAAATCGCAAACCAACCCCCGTTATCGTGGCCGTAATCGACGGTGGTATCGATACGACGCACGAAGACCTCCGGCGGGTCTTATGGGTGAATCCCAAAGAAATTGCGGGCAATGGCCTCGACGACGACAAAAACGGCTACGTGGATGATGTTCACGGCTGGAACTTCATCGGTGGTAAGGACGGACGTAACGTTAGCTACGAAACCGCCGAAGTGACCCGCCTGTACGTACAACTGAAGCCGAAGTACGAAGGCAAAAGCCGGGCCGCGCTGAAACCCGACGAGCAGAAAGAATATGACCTCTACGTAAAAACGAAGGCTGAGGTCGAGAAAAATCAGGCGCAGTATAAAGCCCAATATCAGGGAATAAGCCAGTTTGCTGAACAATACACAGCCGCTGTTGACGCCATTAAGAAAGCGCTTAATGTCACCAAGCTCGATACCGCGACGTTACGCAATGCCAGCGAAACGGTTACCGATGCTGCGTTGAAACGGCCAATCACGGGCGTGCTGCGTCTGCTGCGTCAGCAGGGGGCCGCCGACGCTGAGGACGTAACGAAAGAACTGGAAAAAGCGAATGAACAACTCAAAGCCCGCGCTGAATACAACTATAATCCAGAATTTGATTCCCGCGCTATCGTAGGTGATCGCCCTGACGATTTGAATCAGCGTGATTACGGTAATGCGGACATCGCCGGCCCTCGCGCTGAACACGGCACGCACGTAGCGGGTATCATTGGTGCTGACCGTACCAATAACCTGGGCATACTGGGCGTAGCGGATGCGGTACAGATCATGGGCGTTCGGGCGGTACCCGATGGTGACGAACGTGACAAAGACGTAGCCAATGCCATTCGGTACGCCGTCGACAATGGGGCTCAGATTATTAACATGAGCTTCGGTAAAGATTATTCACCCCAGCGCAAAGCCGTTGAAGACGCCGAACGGTATGCACTCTCGAAGGGCGTACTGCTGGTTCACGCAGCTGGTAACGATGGCAAGGACATCGATACGGCAGCCAACTATCCCGCTCCCCGCTTTATGGATGGGAAAGAGATTCCCAATGTAATTACAGTTGGGGCCAGTGCGGAACGTAACAACAGCGAGTTAGTGGCCAGCTTCTCGAATTATGGCAAGCAAACTGTCGACGTGTTTGCGCCGGGTAAGGACATTTACTCGACCGTTCCGGGCAGTAAGTACGAAAACAACAGCGGTACCAGTATGGCCTCACCCGTAGTAGCTGGAGTTGCGGCTGTTCTGAAATCGTATTTTCCGAAGTTGACCTACGCCGACATCAAGCGAATTATTGTTCAGTCGGCAACTCCGTACAAAACCAAGGTACGTCGACCCGAATCAGGTGAAGGAGCTGGACCCGGCAGCACCGTTGAGTTTGCTACACTATCGAAAACAGGTGGTGTCGTGAACCTGTACGAGGCCGTCAAGCTAGCGATTGCTCAGGAAGGCAACTCTGCGAAAGGGAAATAGCCCTAACCATAACTGACAAACCAACAATAAGCCTAGAGCTAAAGCAGCTTTGGGCTTATTGTTTAGTAAAGCGACCGACTCGCGTTGTCAATCCATCAGTAAGCTGTAAGATATACTGACCCGGCATCAGATGACTGACCGGCACAACCGTCCGCAGTAGGCCGTTAGCGGTTCGTAGCGGCAGAGAATTATACACCAGAACACCGTGCAAATTATACACGCTCACCTGCACGCGCTGCGTAGTTGCAGGTACGTAATCGACCGTCAGTAGACTTTCCGCCGGATTCGGGTAGAGCCTAAACCGGTTGTCTGGCCCCAGCGACGTACCAGTCAGAATGGCTGTTCGAATGATCCGCGCTGGCGACCAGCCTACGCAATTTTGCTGCGTGATCCTGACCTTATAAACGCCCGGCTGTGTGACTGACAGCCGGTATGTAGTGGCCTTCTGTAACGCGATGGTATCCCGAAGCCATTGATAGCTGTACGTCGCATCAACAGGAGCTGTGAGAGTGACTGCTGCCCCTTGCGGAAGTATCAGTTCGGATTCCGACGGCTGTAAGTCAATGGTGTTGACCGTGGTCAACCGTACGGTTGTGGCCGACGACAGCGCCTTGCAACCCGCCTGCGTAACCTGTACCTGATAACTGCCTGGCTGATTTACGGAAAGCGAAGATGAACTGGCACCGGTAATCCGTATACCGTCCCCGAACCATTCATAAGATGTATCGGAGTCGCTCATCGCTTTCAAAACAATGGGTTTCTGACTACTGCATACCCATTGATCGCCAGTTGGACTTAGGGTGCTCACGGGCGTACGTTCCTGAATCTGCACGGGCGGAGAAGTGGCCTGACAACCATTGGCGTCGGTTACTTTAAGAACGTACGCACCTGGCTGACTGAGTTGTAGGGACGTAGTAGCAGCACCCGAAACAGGCAAGCCATCCCGCAGCCACTGGTAGGTTACCCCCGTTGCCTGCGTCGACGAGCGCAGTGATAACATAGAGCCCGCGCAGAGGGTAGCGGTGGCGGGTGGCGCAATACCGGCCGTCAGATCGCAGCGTACCCGGCGGAGTCCGCTCACAATTAAGGAAAACGGCTGGGTCGTGTACGTCAGCTTGCTCTTGTGCGAAACGGTTACTGAATACGTCTGCCCGGCTACGGGTCTGGCAAGGTAAATCTGCTCGACATTGTCGCGGAAATTATCGTTGGTAATAGCGGCCCGATTAGGTTGATCTGGATCAAGCACAAAAGGAAAACTAGTGAACGTGCCATCGCTCAGACGAAGGTCGAGATCGTTGATCAGCTTAGGCGTTCGTTTGTTCAACGAAGCCGCGCTAACCGGTGTTGCTGTGCCCGCCGGGTCAGTCCAGGAAAGCGTAATAATTAGCGGTTCGTTGCCCTGAGCGACGATTTTGTGCGTAAATGTACTTCCTGATTTCAGGCTCTGCTCCAGCATCTGATGGGCCAGCTCTTCGTTGAGGAGCACGCGAGCGGCTGCTTCCGTATTCAGCAGGCCCCAACCCTGACGGTAATCGGGTCCAGCGGCCGGATTAATACGGTCGGCCGTATGCAGCGCCAGCCCACGTAACGTAGCGGCCCGCATAAACTGGCTCGCTGTATTACCCTGCGCTGCCTGCTGCCGGGCGTATAATTCCTGTAGTAAAAACAAGGAACCCGATACGTTCGCCGACGCCATGGACGTACCACTCAGCAGACCATAAGCCGTATTACTGCCCGCCAGGGTGGAAAATACATCCGTGCCGATACCGAGTAAGTCAGGTTTGATACGTCCGTCGTCTGTTGGACCCCAACCGCTGAACGAGGTTGAGTTCAGCGAAACAGGCCGGTTTTGCTTGTCAAAAGTCACATCGGCCGCGCCAACGGTTAGAACGTTTTTGGCGGTTGCCTCCGCCGGTATAACATCGTAACTATCATTGCGACGCCGGGCGGCCGTACTTTTCGTTGTCGTATTCTTTAAATAGTAAGGCGTACCATCGGGCGGGCCGGTATCGGCGCGTTTGTTATCCGCCGATCGGACCATCAACAGGAATGGATTGTTGTACGCAGTTCGATCCAGGTCCTGCGCTTTCTCGGTGTAAAACCCGAACTGATAATCTTCTGTAGCGCTCACGGTTGTATTGCCCCACCACTCCCATTTTAATTTCGGATCTGTACCCGGCCGCGACGGATTATAAACCCAGCCAACTACTGGCCCATAGGCATGATTCGACAGCAACAGGTTAGGGGCTGCCTTAACGAGTTCGGCAATGTCGTTCGTATAGTCCCAGACGGCCAGTTGGGCTCCGTAGGCCATTCCTCTCGCTTTTGCGTTAACGCCTTTGCCGATAAGCGTTCCGGCGAGGTGGGTGGTGTGATCGTTCAGGCTGGCGGTGTTATCTGTTTGGGTAATGCGGGAAGTACCCAGTTCCTGGTGGGTAGCCAGTACCCGGCCGCCATCCCAGAGGCCAAGTTTGCCTGTCATCCGTGGAGAGTTACCCGATAACGCAACGGGTAACGACCCGTTACCCTGTATAGATACCGTTCGTGTTCCCTCGGCAGCTTCCATATTATGCAGAACGTAGTAAACCGGCTGGCCAAAGGCGTCTACGTCCTGTAGCTGAATGGTGCGTGTACTGGAATATTTTTTGTGGATGGGCCAGGCCCGCTGTTTCGCTAACCGAAGTGTCTGGCGATGAAGGTTCGTATATCGGTTTAAGATCTCTTTTTGCCAGCTTGATGCCTTCCCGGAATCCGCAACCTGTGCCCACGCCTGCGTTGTCAGTCCGTTGGAGCAAAGCCAGACCAGGCATAGCACAACCGTTGGGCTAGCCCAAACGGGATGCATTACGTTATTCCGGGCGGTTTTCACAAACCAGCGACAGTAAATCAGGTGGGTTGAACAGTTAATGTTTACGAATGCGTTTCACCCGAACGGTTTGCGATCGGTCGTCTTCAATAACCACAAAAAACGTACCGCCCGGCAAATCAGCGACATCCATCACCGTCGAATACGTTTGGCCCTCGCGTTGTAAGAGAGCCGTTCGTATCGGTAAGCCCCGCAGATCAGTTAACCGTATCGTCGGTGTAGCACCCGTAATTAATGAACTGACTGGTACCGAAATCGTTAATTGGCGAGTCGTTGGGTTTGGGTAAACCGTTAATAGATCGTCGTCCGTTGTAGGCTCATTGGCTAGAATTGCGACGTACACATCAGCCGAAACCGCTTCGCCACAGCCGTTGACATTGCCCCGAACGGAGTATCGCCCCGTTTTCACCGCCGTGTAGTTGACTCCTGTTGCGCCCGCGATGGGAACGCCGTCGAGCAGCCACTGCGCATTGCTGATTACGTTCGATGAGAGCAACGGTCCATTGGCCGTTACAACCGGAACCTGAGCCGTTCGGACCGTGACAGGTATAACCGACGAGGTAGCGGGCAGACAGGCATTGGCTACCTGAACCGTATAATCGCCGGCCCGACTGGCGAGCAGCAAACTGTTGGTGGCTCCGCTGATGGGTCGGCCGTTCAGCAGCCACTGGTACGTAAGACCCGGCTCGGTGTTGGCCTGTAATGCGACGCTGGCACCCTGGCAAATGCTGGTTGAGCCATTCGCCGTAACGATCGCCGTAATCGCCGAACCCGTAGCGATTGGTACCGCAACCCGCTGAGCACTGGGGCAGTCGAGCGACCTGATATTCAGGTTGTAGAAATAATACCAGGCATTTTTCAACGTATCAGCCGCGCCACCGTTTGCAAACAACGCTCCTTTCATGATCAGGATGGGTGTACCATTCTGGGCCGTTACCTGATACGGAAAACCAGTGACGGCTGAATTGCTGCGGAAAATAGACGCCCCAGCGGTATAGTCAATCGTAATCTTGTAGTCGCCCGCCTGCGGAATACGCAGATTGAGTGGGTACTCCATTCCCTGATCATCCGGATCATCAACTAGCTGGCCACTGCCATTGGTTGTGGTGAGGCTTTGGTCTCGCGTGGGCGATACGTCGAGCGTAACGCTCGAAATCGGTGTATCGTCTAACTTCCGAACAGTAAATGTTAACTTACCGGCATTGCCAATGTACAGCCGGGCGGTTTCAATCAACAACGGCACCCGCGTCGTAATCAGGGGGGCCGGGCCAAAATTACCGGCATACGACCCACCCCCAAACACGCGCTTATCGACCGGGCCGACAGTTGCGGCAAAATCGTTGAGCACGGCGTAAAACTGCCTGCTCGTGGGTACGGCTTTCAAAACGGTTCGATTGCCAACGGCTAACAGATTGCCACCCGTTGGGGCGTCATACCACACGGCCGTTCCGGCACCGGCGTTACGTAATGATATGGCTGTGTCGCTGCCGCAGCTAAGGGCGGTGAACAGGCCATTTGCAGATGCACCGCCCACGGTTCGGGTTTCGGTCAACGTATTATTCGTTACGTTCTGATCGGTGTTGGTGCCTGTTGTAATGACAAATCGATACGTCTGGCCACTAGCTAGGGCCACGGTTTTGGGCGCTTTGAACGTCACGATGGCTTCCCGAAAAGCTTGGAGCGTTGCCACGCTGCCGGTAAGGGTGGTAAGCTCGTTATTATTGGCGTCTAATACGTTAACGCGTACGGGCACATTAAGCTGGTTGGTGTTCCCATAGTTTCGTATCCGCACGGCAACGGCCAGCTCCGAACTGGTTTGACTGCAAAAGTTTGATTCGGGTGACACCAGGGCTGTTATACCTACGTCGTTCGTTGTTTGTACGACATTGAGAAGATAATCCTGCGTTTCGCCGTTCGGATAATTGCCGCACGATGCTACGTTCGATGCGTTGTCCGTCTCGGTGGCGACCAAGCGCATTCGCAGAATCTGCCCGGTTTGAAGGCCTTCCGGCACCGATATAGTCGCTGAAAATTGCCCTGAATTCGGCAACACAGCCGATGTCGCCACGGTTTCGCCAGCATCGTCGAAGCTGCCGTTCTGGTTCCAGTCCACAAACGTTTTGACAACCACGTTTTTTGTGGCTCCGCATGTACCGAGCGATACGACCAGCGGAATCTGCTGTCCGCCCTGGATGGGTGTTGCCGTCTGCGAAAAATCGGAATAGGTGGTGCACCCGTTTGAGCCGGGCCGATCAAGATTGCCAAACTGAACGCGGGTTATCTTACTGTCGGCATCCGACGTAGCTGCGGAAGCACAGTAGGCTTTGCCACCAATTCCGCTGATCAGCAGGGCGTAATCCTGTTTTTCGCCGGTAAGCGTTCCTTTGTGCGTTACGGTCAGGGTATATGATTTTCCCGGAATGGGATTGCTGATGAACACCTGTTCTACGTTGTCGCGGACGTTATCGCCCCGCGTGGCGGGATTAGCGGGGGTATCGGGGTCGAGTACCCAGGGCTGAATTGTCTGACTGCCATCGGTAACCCGAATGTCCAAATCATTGACCAGTTTAGGCGTTCGGTCGTTCAGCATAGCAGCCGAGGGGAGGGTAGCTGTTCCGGCGGGGTCAGTCCAGCAGATGGTTACGACCAGTGGGCCACGACCCGAGGCTATGACCGGAATGGAATACGTATCACGCTGGTTCAGGGTTCGCTCGTCGATGAGGTAGTTCTGATCGGCGTTGATGATGGCTCGCCCGGCTCGTTCGTCGTTGAGCAGCCCCCAGCCGTTCTGGTAATCGGGACCGGGTGCGTTTCCGGCTTCGTCGGCGGTGTGGATCGCCAGGCCTTTCAGCGTCGATGCCCGTAAGAAACGGCCGTTGTTCCGTTGGGCGAACAACTCCTGCAAAAGCAGCAGTGATCCCGCTACGTTGGGTGCTGCCATCGACGTACCACTCAATGAGGCATAGGCGCTGTCGGTTTCCGAACTGGACGACAATACGCTGACGCCAACGCCGACAAGATCCGGCTTAATGCGTCCGTCGTCGGTGGGTCCCCAACTACTGAAACTGCTGATTGCTACGTCCTGGGCCTGGTTGTAGCCGTAACTGAGATTACTGACGGCCCCAACCGACAAAATATTTTTCGCGGTTCCGTAAGTGCTGACCTGGTCGTAACCATTCTGATTATTGCGGGGTGCCCGGCTGATGGCGTTGCTGGTACCCAGGAAGTAAGGCTGGCCAGCGCCGGGTCCATTCGAGCCGTGGTTATTACCCGCCGATTTGACGATGAGGTAATACGGTGCATTCTGAGCGATTTGATCCCAGGTGCGGGTTTGATCGGTATAGATACCGAACTTGTAGTCTTCGGTTTTGCTGACGGTCGTGTCGCCCCACCATTCCCATTGCGTTGTTGTGGATCGGGAATCGTTAAAAATCCAGCCCGCGTTTGAGCCGTACGAATGGTTCGAGATCAGCAGATCCGGCGCGGCCGTGCTCATTTCATTGCTATCGTTATTGAACGAATAGGCCCGCAGGTTAGTCGCGTAAGCCATGCCACGTACCTGCTGATTTACCCCAGCACCCATCAAAATACCGGCCACATGGGTTGAATGCGAACTAAGCGCACTGGCGTTGTCGACCTGAACAACCCGGCTGTCCGCAGCCCCATTCCGAAACTCAACGTGGGTATCGCGTACCTTGCCACCATCCCAGACCGCCAGTTTGTCCCGCAACGTCTGACCCGATAACGACACGCCAAGGCTGCCGCCGGCATAAAGCGCCGACGTACGCGTACTCTGCCCGGCCAGGGTTGTGTTGTCCGTAGCGTCGTACAGGAGTTCGCCCCGACTGTCAATACCACGTAGTATAACGATTCGCCCGTTCAGATGACGCTGCTCAATGGGGCGGTTCAGCCGACGCGCTTCGGTTAGCGCTTTCTGGTAATTGGCGGTTTGCTGCTGATTGATGGACTTTTGCAGACTGAGCTGCTGAGCCCGCTGCCGGGCGCTGTATTGAGGTAACGGTTGGGCTGCCGAGGGCGAAGCCAGCGTTAACAGCATGAAGCTAATTACTGGATATACTCTTCGTAGCCGGAGCCATACAGGTTTTGTCATAAACGTGAGATATGCCGGGTCAAGGCTGAATGACGAATGTACACAGTACGTACGAAAGATAAGCGCTCAGCGTTGCCTAACTGCCTGTTTTTATGGACAATTCAGGTAAATTTAATGAATTGGGTTTAAACCTTTGCTGGTTACGTAAATCCTATAGGCGTCGACTTTACCTTTCTTATGGATACGTTCTTAAACCAGGCGAACGATATACGACGACTGCTGCAGTTGTTCAGCCGGGCCGGGTTTGGCGCTACTCCCGCCGAACTGGAAGACGCCCTGCATCGCCCGTTCCGAAAAGTAATACGCGAGTTCCTAACAACCACTGAGTCGGTAGAACTGCTTCGGGTTGTTGACCCGGACGAGCACGTACCAAAGCGGGCGTTGAAAGGGATGCTTCAAAAGGGGCAGCTCGATAAGGACATGCTGAAGGCGCAAATTCGGATGAACGCTGAGAAAGTCCGTGATCTGAACTTGCAATGGCTCGATCGAATGGCCTCCGGTAAAGGGGCATTCCGTGAAAAGATGGCGTTGTTCTGGCATGGGCACTTCGCGTGCCGGACAGTAGGACGAAACCCCCTGTTCATGCAGCAATACGCGAACACGATCCGCCAGCATGCCCTGGGCCGGTTCGGCGATCTGCTCATGGCCGTATCGAAGGAGCCCGCCATGCTCCAGTTTCTCAATAATCAGCAGAACCGGAAGAATGCGCCGAACGAGAATTTTGCGCGTGAAGTGATGGAGCTGTTTACCTTAGGCCATTCGTCGTCCGGCCGTGCCCACTACGCCGAGCGTGATATCAAAGAAGCCGCCAGAGCGTTTACGGGGTGGCAGTTTACGCCCGAAGGACAGTTCGTGTTTCGGCAACAGGTTCACGATGAAGGCCAGAAAACGATTTTTGGTAAAACGGGTCCGTTTGTCGGTGAAGATGTGATCGCGATGCTGCTCGAAAACAGGCAGACGGCTCGCTTCGTGGTCAGTAAGCTGTACCGCGCGTTTGTGAATGAAACAGAAGATGCAAATCGGGTCAATGAGCTGGCGGACCAGTTTTACAAAAGCGGTTATGACATTGCCGGGCTGATGGAGGCCATATTCCTGGCTGACTGGTTCTATGATCCGAAAAATAGGGGAGCTCATATTAAATCTCCGGTCGAGTTGCTGGCGGGTCTACGGCACACGATTACGATTCAGTTTGAACAGCCCCAAGCTCAGCTTTTTGTGCAGCGAACGCTGGGGCAGGTTCTTTTTTATCCGCCAAACGTAGCGGGCTGGCCGGGCGGAAAAAACTGGATTGACTCGTCGAGTCTGCTGTTTCGCCTGCAGTTACCCAGTTACGTCCTGAAAGCCACTGACGTTAACGTCCGGCCCAAAGAGGATGGCGACGTGAATACGCAGGTGCTGGCGCGCAAAGGTGGGCGGCAGTTTCAGACTACAGTAGATTGGACCGGTTTTGAAAAGGCGTTCGCCAAAACAGCGGATGCCGACTTAGCCGCTGCCCTTGCGATTACGTTACTGCCCTTACCGTTAACGGCCGGGCAACGGACACGGGTTGATCAGCAGATTAAACCTGCGCAAACCCGGCTGGAGCGCATCCAGGCCGTAACGCTGGCCCTATTGAGCCTACCCGAATATCAACTAACTTAAAGAGTGAAAGAGTGAACGAAAGAGTGAATAAACGCTCTAAAAAATCACTCATTCACTCTTTCGCTCATTCACTCTTTAACCATGCTCCGACGCGATTTTATAAAGCAATCGGCTCTTACGACGGCGGGAACCATGCTGATTCCGCATTTTCTGAAGGCGTATGAAGCTTCCGCGATGGGTCAACCGCTGGCACCATCCGGCAAAATACTGGTTATCGTTCAGTTGTCGGGCGGTAATGATGGACTGAACACGGTTGTACCCTATCGAAATGACATTTATTACCGCGAACGGCCGACCATAGCAATAAAACAAGATGCCGTTCTTCCCCTGAACGACGAGATTGGTCTGCACCCGGCAATGGAATCGCTCAAAGCACTGTACGACGGCGGCTTGCTGACGGTGATCAATAACGTTGGGTATCCCAATCCCGACCGGTCGCACTTTCGGTCGATGGACATCTGGCAAACGGCGAGCGATTCAGATACGTATTTACGTACCGGATGGGTCGGGCGCTACCTGGATGCGGCCTGTGCGGGTAAAGCCCAGCAACCGTTTCGCACGATTGAGGTCGATGATACGTTAAGCCTGGCCCTGAAGGGCGATGAGTTGAACGGACTTGCCCTGCTGGACCCGAAAAAGCTGTATAACCAGACACGTAACGGCCTGGTATCAGGTATCAGCCAGGCGCATCACAATGAACCGGAAACGGTAGGTTATTTATATAAAACCCTGGCCGAAACGGTTTCGTCGGCCCAGTACGTGTACGACAAAGCTAAAATTCACACGACTACCGCTGCGTACCCGGATCATGAGCTGGGAAACCGACTAAAAACCGTGTCGCAGCTGATTCAGTCGGGAGTGGCTACGAGCGTGTATTACGTGTCGGTTAGCGGGTTTGATACGCACATAAACCAACCCGGCCAGCAGGAACGATTGCTGCGTCAGTACGCTGAGGCCGTTGGCGCGTTCATGACGGATCTGAAAACCGCCGGTCGGCAGGACGAAGTGCTGTTGATGACGTTTTCGGAATTTGGCCGACGCGTAAAGCAGAATGCCAGCAATGGAACGGATCACGGAACGGCCAATAATGTATTCCTGATCGGAGGGGGCTTGCCTGCACAGCGAGTATTGAACGAAGCACCTAACCTGACGAACTTAACCGACGGCGATTTGACGTACTCCGTAGACTTCCGGCAGATTTACGCTACGTTGCTGCGCACGTACCTCGGTGCCGACGATGTCGCTATTCTGGGCCGGAAGTTCGATCTGCTCAAGATTGTCTAGTGCTAACGTAGTGAATATTCATCCTGGTCCGGGAGCCATCTGCTGATTAGGGCATTTCTAGAATAAAAATTAAGAGTTGCACGCGTAAACTGTGCCTTAAACTGCGTTATTTCGCAGAAAGTCAATTCGTATTTCGCTGAATGGTAGGTATTATTATGGGCAGCCTCTCCGACCGTAAGGTCATGCAGGAGGCCGCCGACATCCTGACCTCGTTGGGTGTTTCCTGGGAAATGGATATTGTGTCGGCGCACCGAACACCGGAAAAAATGGTCGACTATGCAAAGACCGCCCGCGACCGTGGACTAAAGGTTATCGTTGCCGGGGCGGGTGGAGCCGCCCACTTGCCGGGTATGGTGGCCTCACTCACTACGCTGCCTGTCATCGGCGTACCAGTTAAGTCCAGTAATTCGATTGATGGCTGGGATTCGGTGCTGTCGATCCTGCAAATGCCCGCTGGTGTTCCGGTGGCGACTATGGCGCTCGATGGGGCACGTAACGCCGGGATTCTGGCCGCCCAGATCGTTGGTACGTTCGACCAGACTGTGGCCCAAAACTTGCTACACTACAAAGAGGATCTGAAAGAAAAAGTGGTCGATATGAATCGGCAATTAACTACGCCTTAACCCTACATATACCCATGGAAGCCGATAATCACGCATCTAACCCGCGACCAACTGAAAATACCAGTTTGCCGGCAATTACGCTTACTGTTCTGGTGGGGATCATAGCCGCGCTGCTCTACGTCGGTTACGACTACATTACGGATGACACCAACGGCTCCGACGAGTTAACGAATGTAGCTCTGGATACGACTTCGCAGCAGCCGCTGGCGCAGAATGACCCGCAGATGCTGATGGCTCCCGAAGAGGTGGACACGTCGTCGCAGCCTGCTCCTGTCGATCTCTCCCAGGCTGAACCACCCGCCGACGCTCCCGTTGCCGACGCGCAGGCGGAAGAAGTAGCCGTCGCTAACCGCGAAACCACGGCCGGTAAGCCTTCGCCCAACGAAAAACCAGCTGAGGTGAAGCCTAAGGTTGAGAAAAAGGAAGAAAAGCCAAAAGAGGAAAAACCGAAGGAAGAGAAACCTAAAGTCGAAAAGGCTAAAGAAGAGAAACCCAAGGTAGAGAAGCCCAAAGAAGAAGTGGCGATTGAAAAGCCGAAAGTCAACCCCGGCGGGGTTACCAGTACATATACGGTAGGAGCTGGCGAAACGCTCTACGGCGTCGCCAGTCGATATAATATGAAAATCAGCACCTTAAAAGAGCTTAACCCCGGCGTGTCGGAGTCTGATGTGAAAGCCGGTGTGACCAAGCTCAATGTGAAAGCAATGGCCGTACATACCGTCGGACCAGGCGATGTGTTGCGTGTGGTTGCTCAGAAATACGGTGTGAGCAAAGAAGCGCTCATGCGCGCTAACCATAAATCAAAAGACATCGCCACCCGGGGCGAGAAGTTGATTATTCCTTATCCTGATAAGCAGTAGAAGGGTGGGATTGAATAAGTCTGGAACAGGGGCAAAAGCATCTTGCTTTTGCCCCTGTTCCAGACTTATTTCTTTTCATACACCAGCCCAACGGTAAAGCGCAGGTCATTGTTCTTTCGACCCGGCACAACCAGACTTTCGTAGGCATTGGCCAGCGTGGATCGGAGGCTGGTGGCTGAGGTTAGCTTCACCTGAACGCTCAGGCTCGCATTCCAGCGGATGTTATACTGCCCAATGGCGGGCTGGTAAAAGGCGGTGTGCGTTACCGTAAACCGATCGCCACCAAACGAGTACTCCCCGAACAGTCTCGTTGAATTCCGAAAGATGTTGATGTCGCTTAGTTCCATGAAGTCGGTAAACTCCTGTAACACTACGTTCGTAATCGACAGATAAGCCCGTTTTTGATTTACGACTTTGTAGCCCAGGCCTCCCGCCACCGTCCAGCGTCGGTTGATCTGGCGGAGATTACTTCGCTCAAATGAGCCAAAAGCTAAATAATACAAACGTTTTTCGTGCCGATACGTAGTCCGGAAATCTCCGAACCATTCCCGCTCCGCCAACAGGTTGTTTTGTCGGCCATATACAAACGACGGGCTCGACGACAATTTGAAATAATTGCTCAATTGATAATCTACCGAGCCGGTTAATTGCAGGAGTGTTCGGTTAACGTTCCCGCTGGTCACGGTACCATCTGCGCCGAAGCGGTAGCGAAACGTTGGCGTTACAGGAGGGGCTGGCTTAGCCACCATTGAATCGTTCTTGACAACACTGGCTGAGTCAGTAGTAGCTTTGCTGCGGGTGCTGTCGGGCGTTGACGGACGCAATGGGTCGGGCTGCTCAACAATCTGGGCGAAGGCGCTGTAATTGAGCAAAAAAGAACAAAAACACACGAGGAGGACACAAACTTTTTTCACAGGATACTACACTGGAGAAGCCGCAACTTAGAAAAAACTCTAGATTTGATGGATGGCCGGCCGGCGCATCTTATCCAATAGCCCAATTTTAGACTCTATAAATCATGACTCGCTGGGGAATCTTAGGACCAGGGCGCATCGCTCATAAATTTGTTCAGGATCTGTTAACGCTGCCCAATGCGCAACTGTATGCGGTGGCTTCGTCTGATCAGCAGCGGGCCGATGCGTTCGCGCAGCAGTATGGTATCCCTCATGCGTTTGGGAGCTACGACGGTCTGCTGACGCTTCCGGAACTGGATGTTGTGTACGTGGCCACCCCGCACGTTAAACACCACGAAAATACGCTGATGCTGCTCAACGGGGGGGTAGCGGTGCTGGGCGAAAAGCCCTTTGCCATGAACAGCGCCCAGGTTCAGGAAATGGTTCAGACCGCCCGATCAAAGTCAGTATTCCTGATGGAAGCGCTCTGGAGCCGCTTTATACCGGTTCTGCAAAAGGCGAAGCAACTTGTCGACGACGGCGCAATTGGTCGTGTCACGGGCGTACGGGCCGATTTTGGGTTTGCTGCGCCATTTGCGCCTGATGGTCGGTTATTCGACAAGGCGCTTGGGGGCGGAGCCTTACTCGATATTGGTATCTATCCCCTGTTCTGGTCCTATTTTATGCTGGGTATGCCGGACTCCATCAAGGCTTCGGCCATCTTTGGTGAGACTGGTGTGGATGAACAGTGCGGCATGGTGCTGACATACCCTAATGGTGAGTTGGCCGTTTTGGATAGTACGTTACGTGCCCGAACCCCTTGCGAAGCCTTCGTATACGGAACAGAAGGGCTGATACGGCTGAGTTCGCGCTGGCACGAAAGTCAGCAATTGATACTCGACCGAAACGGGCACGAGCCTGAACAGATTTCGGTGGAGCGAACTACGTTTGGGTATGACTACGAAGCCCAGCACGTAATGCAATGCCTGACCGAAGGACGTACCGAAAGCCCGCTCTGGTCGCTTGATGATAGCATCCATCTGATGCAGCTGCTGGATGCGGTTCGTGCCGAAACGGGAATTGTTTATTAGGAAGAGAAGGAAGAAAGAGAGGAGCGGGAAGGCAGGGGGTAAGGAGAAGTTTCCGTCTTGTCCCTTCCTCCCGCTCCTCCTTTTGTTCCCATTCCTCCCTTTCTTCCCTACCTTTGCGGCATGACAGATCGTTACGCCCAGCGCGGAGTTTCCGCTAGTAAAGAAGACGTTCACAACGCCATTGCACAGCTCGACAAAGGCTTGTTTCCTAAAGCGTTTTGCAAAATTGTCCCGGATACATTAGCCGGTGACCCGGATTTTTGTACCATTATGCACGCTGACGGAGCGGGTACTAAATCATCGCTGGCGTATCTGTACTGGCGCGAAACCGGTGATCTGAGCGTTTGGCGAGGCATTGCGCAGGATGCGGTCGTGATGAATACCGACGATCTGATTTGCGTAGGTGCTACGGGGCCTATGCTGCTCTCGTCGACAATTGGACGTAACAAAAATCTGATTCCCGGCGAGGTTATTGCCGAACTTATCAACGGTACAGAAGAGGTGCTGCAAATGCTGCGTGAGCACGGCATCGAGATTTACAGCACCGGGGGCGAAACGGCCGATGTGGGTGATCTGGTCAGAACCGTAATTGTGGATAGCACCGTTATTGCCCGCATGCGACGCGCTCAGGTGATCAGCAACGATCGGATTCAGGCAGGGGATGTGATTGTCGGCTTGGCTTCCTTTGGTCAGGCGACTTATGAAACGCAATACAATGGCGGTATGGGCAGTAATGGTCTAACCTCCGCTCGCCATGATGTGCTGGCTCATTATCTCGCCGACAAATACCCCGAGAGTTTTGACCCAGCTGTTGATCAATCGCTCATCTACAGCGGCTCTAAACAGTTGACCGACGTATCAGAAGCGGGTCCGACCATTGGGCAACTGATTCTGTCGCCCACCCGGACGTACGCGCCCGTGGCCCGCGTGCTGCTCGATGAGCTTCGCCCCCATATTCATGGCATGGTACATTGCTCAGGCGGAGCACAAACAAAGGTTTTGCACTTTATCGACAATCTTCACGTCGTTAAAGATAACCTGTTCCCCACACCGCCTTTGTTTCAGTTGATTCAGCAGGAAAGTGGTACCAGCTGGCAGGAAATGTATAAAGTATTCAACATGGGGCATCGGCTGGAGATCTACCTGGCCGAAGAATATGCTCAGCAGGTTATTGATATAGCTCGTTCGTTCAGCATTGATGCACAGGTCGTTGGGCGCGTCGAAGCCTACCAGGGTAAGCGAGTAACCATAGAAAGTGAATTAGGTACTTTTACTTATTAAACTATTGCCAATTAAAATACATTAGATAGATTGCGAATGTAACTTGTCATAAACTTAGTTCACATCCAATCTTGAAAACGATTTATTTAGTATGCCTGGCTGGCGTACTGTTGGCGAACCGATCATCAAATGCCCAGACCACGTATTTTCAACAGAATTTTTCGGCTGGCGGAACCCCTGCTACGTATGTAAGTACTAGCCCGAACAATGCACAGGTCAACGGTCTCTCCGGATTGAGCGCCACCATAACCAATAGTGCCGTTCAGTTTTCGCGCCCAACCGACAGCGGCACGGGCTACATCTCCCGGTCAACAAATTTTGATGGGCCGCCAACGTCGCTGCACGTTCAATTCAGTTTTGAGGTGATTTCAAACGACGTATCGGTAACCGGCACAAGTGCCCTTATTTTTTACGTAGGTAGTGGATTTAATTCCGGGCCGCAGAATCCGCCTAATGCTGATGTGTATGCCCGGTTTGGCATAGGGTTGTCGGCAGCAGGGTCAGGTCAGTTTCAGGTACGTACCATTCCGGCGGGCGGTGGCGGTGGCACCAGCAGTTCCTTCTCCGGTCGGCAGACAATTACGTTTGCGATGAATAATTCGGGCGGTACTATGACGTATCTGTCGCCTACGGGCTCTACGGAGTCATTAGCCAACGATACGTATGACATCTGGGTCGGGACAACTAAACTATTCAACGATCAGGCTGTACTGACGCCTACTCAGGCGATCAATAATTTTAAGTTCAGGCTGGCCGACGGTGTCGGCGTAATGCAGATTAGCAACATTCTCATGCGGGATATTAGCGGCTCTTTACCGGTTTCGCTGCTTTCGTTTACCGCCAAACCCGAAGGTGACCGGGTGCAACTGGCGTGGACGACTACTTCCGAACGGGATGCCGATCGGTTTGTGGTAGAGCGTAGCGCTGATCTAAAAGAATTTGTCTCCGTTGGCGAGATAGCCGCGAAGGGTACTACCGATCAGCGACAGGATTACGGGTTAACCGACATGAATCCGCTACCGGGTGTTAATTATTACCGACTGAAACAGATTGACCTTGACGGAACAACGCATGTTTATAAACCAGTAGCTGCAATCATTGAGTCCAGTCAGCCAGTAGTGGCTGTCTATCCAAATCCGGCCGAAGCGGAACGTATTCACCTGCGGCTCTGGAACGCTACCGATTCGGTGATCCGCCTGTTAACGTCTACGGGGCAAGTCATCGAAAGTACCGTAGAGCAGGGGACAGGGGAGGCTTACCTAATACCATCTGCGCCTTTAACCACCGGTTTATACTGGCTCCAGGTGCAAACCGGGGAACAAATACAAACGGCCAAAGTATTGGTTCGTTAACGTTTGGCGGTGTGCTGTTGACTCGAACAGCACACCGCCAAACGTTCAGATACGCTATGCTAGTGCTAGTTCCTGCTCCCGGTTTACAGTCTTCCGCACGTCAATGCGTGGGGGCAGCAGTTTATACAGTACGGGTGTAACAATGCGCGAAAGCAAGGTGCTGGAAATCAGGCCGCCGATCAAGACCCAGGCCAGCGGAGAATAAAGCGGGTTGCCTTCGAGGGCTAAGGGCATCAAGCCGCCAATGGCGGTTAGCGACGTTAACACAATCGGAACAAACCGAACTTCACCCGCTTCTTTGATTGCTTCAACCAGAGGCATGCCCTGTTCACGTAGTTGATTGGTGAAATCAACCAGCAGAATAGAATTTTTGACCTCGATACCAATCAAGGCAATAAGGCCGATGATCGCTACGAACGAGAACGGGTTACCCGTCAACAGCAGGGCGGCAATGGCCCCAATGATACCCAATGGGATGACCGAAAGTACGATAAGGGTACTTTTAATGGTACCAAACTCCAGGATCAACACGGCCAGAAAACCAAAAATAGTGATCAGGATAATCGTGCCCAGTCCTCCAAACGACTGTTCGCGGCTTTCCAACTCACCGGCCGCAACGTATCGGAATCCGCTCGGAAACTGCATCTGATCCAGCTTCTTCAATACATCGGTATAGACATTATCCACCAGAAAACCGGTTTTAACAAAGGCGGTTACTGTCACAAAGCGGTCTTTGTCGTAGTGACGGATAAGACTTGTGCCGGTTTCGAACTGAATATCGGCAATCTGGCGCAACGGGACCGAACCACCCGTAACCGTGTTCACGTACAGATTATTCAGAACCGTTTGGTCCGTTACGCGGCCTTTCGGCAACGTTACGTTGATCGTATAGTCGTCGTTATCATTTGGTGCTTTAAACGTGCCGACGTTCAGACCAGCGACGGCCAATCGGATTGTGCGGTTGATGTCAGCAATGGACAGGCCCAATAAACCCGCTTTTTCTTTATTGATCTTAATGCGCAGATCAGTTTTCCGGTTAGCCACCGGATTATTCACGTAGATCGTTCCTGAGGTTTGTTTCAATACGTGTTCAACCCGGGCGGCTACCGTACGTAACGTATCCAGATTTTCGCCGAACACCCGAATGGCTACCGGAGCCTCCTGCGCGGGACCCTGTTCAAAATCCTTTACTTCGATTTTGGCGTTCGGATACAGCGCAAACTGCTCCCGGTACTTGTCGATCAGGACCCGTTTCTCGGCCGGTTCAATCTCGTGCAGTTGCACAAAAAACTGCGAGAAGTTAGCCGCTTCGTTACGTTGGATGATGTTGTAATAGATACGTGGATTGCCTTTGCCAACGTTCGTCGTGAAGTGTCGAATGGCCCGATCGCCTTTAAGCTGACCTTCAACGTAGCGGGCAACACGGTTGGTTTCGCTTAGGCTGCTGCCTTCGGGTGTTTCGATATTGATCAGAAACTGCGGTTTCTCCGAAGCCGGAAATAAGCCAAACCCTACTTTACCGGATAACGACAAGGCACCGCCAAAAATAGCCAGGGCCACCAGCAACGTAATGACTGGCCGACGAAGGGCGGCATCTAACAAGCGACTGTATGAACCACTGATGAGCTTTTTCAGCGCCCGCAGAAAAATGTTACCTTCTGGATTATGCTCTTCTTTCAGCAGGCGGCTCGCCAAAAACGGCACAATAGTCAATGAAACAACGAGCGAAGCCAGCACTGTCGTAACAACGGCCATTGGTAGCGACCGGATGAAATCGCCGGAACCTTCGGGCAGGAACAACAAAGGCAGAAAAGCCAGAATCAGCGTTACAGTACAGCCAATGACCGCTAACGTAATCTGACTCGTCGCTTTAATGGCCGCTTCCCGCTTCGAGTAACCTTCCCGCAGATACCGCTCAATGTTCTCGACGACCACGATGCTATCATCAACCAAAATCCCCAGGGCGACAATCAAGCCTACGATACTGAGCTGATTAATGCTGTAGCCAAAGGCGTTCAATAAGCTTAAGCCGATGGCGAGCGAAAGCGGAATCGAGATCATAACGACCACAGCCGCCCGAAACCCCAGAGGTAGCAGCGTTAACGAAACAAGGAGAATAGCAATCGCAAAATCGGTTGAAAAGCGCGATAGCCGCTTCCCCACACTAGCAGCCTGATCGAAGTTCTTGACCAGCTCGATGTGAGGAGGTAAGGTTTTCGTGAAATCCTCAATAACTGGGTTAATCTGTTTGCCCACCTTGTCGATGTTTTCGCCGATCTTCTGACTTGCCGTGACCAGTACCGCGCGGTGGCCGTCGAGTCGGGTGATGTGGGTTTCATCTTCCAGATTATACGCTACGTCTGCGATGTCGCCGAGCCGAATCACCTTTTGGCCGTTGCTGGATACAATCGTGTTCTTGATTTCATCCAGTGATTGATAGTCGCCGGTGGTTTTTACGTTGAATTTCCGGATGCCAACCTGAACGCTTCCTCCGGGAATGTTCGCGTTTTCGGCTTGCAATGCGCCAACTACGCGATTGGTCGGAATACCCTCCTGGGCCATCTTCTCGATATTCAGCGACACCCGTACGATGCCCGCCGGGTAGCCCCAGTCTTCTACGTTTTTGAGGCTGGTTATTTTTTCGAGCCGTTTTTTCAGAGCATCGGCGTAGTTACCCAACTCTTTATCCGAGGCCACTTCGGACTGTAGCGCCACCTGGACGATATTTACATCAGAAGGCGAGAATTTATTGATATTGATCGCAAACACATCGGAGGGCAGTTCAGAGCGCAGCGCATTCACCTCCCTGACAATCTCCTGGTACTTTTCGTCCGCATTCTGACTGTATTCGTATTCGACCCGGAACACGGCCAGGCCATCGTCTACGCTGGTCACTACGTGTTTGATATTGTCCAGTTCGTTGAAGCGCTTTTCGGCGGGGTCGACAACCAGTTCTTCCATATCGAGGGCGTCGGTACCGGGATACACAACGACCACAGCGAATTGAGGAGCGGTAAATTCAGGGTCTTCGCCCCGAGGCATGTTCAGCAGCGAGTTGATGCCGAGCGCAGCTACGCCGAGAAACAACACCAGCATAAACTGCCAGTTTTTAACGGAAAATTCGGATAGTTTCATAGCCCAGATATAGCTGTTCCTGTACGGTTCAATAAATCATTTTACCACTACTGTTGATTCCTCTGTCAGGAAGGCTGATCCAGCTGTTACTACGTCTTTAACGTTGGACAGGCCATTGGTCAACAATACCTTGTCACCTTCCAGGAAGCCAATCTGTACAGGCAGTTTTTTAACTCGTTTGTGATCGTCGGCCAGTACGTAGACAAAGCCATCTTTACCGTTTCCTTCAACGATCGACTCGACCGGAACCAGGGCGTAACTGCGGCTCTGCGCGGGCATAAGCGTCACCTTCGCAAAAAGGCCGGGCGCTAATCGGGCCGAACCCGGATTGATACGTACGTCAACCTCATACAGCTTATTGACAGGGTCAGCCGCCTGTGCCAACTCACTGATGGTACCCGTAAACGTTCGGTCGGGATAAGCGTCCAGGGAGATTGTAGCCCGATTGCCAAGCCGAAGACGAGCCCAGTCTTTATCCGATACGCCAACCCGTACGACCCAGTCGCTGGGACGGTTCGACGAGATAAAATAGACTGAACCACCCGGCGCTACGTATTCCCCCGCGTTTGTTGCTTTTCGGGTAACCGTACCATCGACCGTCGACCGGATCTGGGCATAGTTCTTATTAAACTGAGCTATCGTCAGGTTTTGCTTCGCTACGTTGGTGCCGGTTGTCGCGTTCTGGAGTTGTTCGAGCGTTGCTGCCGTATCGGCGTAAAGGCTCTTGACCCGGCCAAGATCACGTTCGGCTTTTTCGGAAGCCAGTTGAGCCTGGCTGACCTGCGCGTTGATTTCCGTGAGGTCTAGGGTTGCCAGCAACTGACCTTTGCGGACAGTCTGCCCTTCTTCAACGAACATACGATCAATAATACCGCCAACCTTGAACGATAGCCGTGCTTCTTCGGCGGAGGAAACCAGCCCCGATGCGATGATTGGCTCGGCACGGACTACCCTATTAACCGATGTTAGCTTAACTGGAACAACGGCTTCGTCAACCAATGTTTTTTCGGCCGGAGCCTGCTCCGCTTTGCTGCCGCACGCCCAAAGCGCTATGGCCAGTAGGAGAGAAGTAATAAAGTGCAAAGGTTTCATAGTTATAAGAGAAAGATTGAAGTAAGATGAGCTATTGAACGGCTATAGCCCGGTCAAGGGCGGCCCGCTTTACCAGTACGTCCATGCGGGCGAGCGAGTGCTGATACTGAGCCGTAAGGCGGTCGTTTTGATACCGCAAGAACTCAATCAGTAGTGCTTGTCCGTTTCGGTATTTGCTGTCGATCACGCGAAACGTCTGATCGGCATTGACCATGCCGCTCTGTGTAGCGGCCAGGCTCCCGGTGGCCGCGTTCAGGTCGTAGTAGGCCTGTAGGACCTGCAATTGAATCTGCCGCTGAACCTCTGTCAGCCGAATGTTTAAAGCGTCCGTCTGAATCCGGGCCTGTTGAATTTTCGAGCGTTTTTCGTACCCCCGGAACAAGTCCCACTGCAAACCAAGTTGCGCCACTACGTAGGCCTGATGACGAAATGTATAGCCAAAGCCCTGAAAGCCAGTGCTGCTGCCTACGTACACATTCGGGATTTTAGCATTTGCTTCGTTCAGGCGCACAGCGGTTTGGGCCGCTCGTAGTGACCCGTTCAATTGCGTGAGTTCCTGGCGTCCCCGTAAAGCCGTCTGCTGTAAATCAGCTAGGTTTTCACTGGTTTCAGGAAGAATCTTCGTCAACGATGAATCGACATTAACCGGGGCCGTTAAGTCACGATTGAGCAGAAAATTGAAATAGGCTCGGGCGGTTTCACGGTTTTTCCCGGCTGTAGCCAGTTGCTGGTCAACCTTACTGATTTCGTAACGTGCCGACGTAACGACCTCCCGAGTAGCTACGTTATTACTGACCAGTTTCTCGTTCAATCGCGTCAGTTCTAGTAATACCCTGCGCGCGTTCTCGTAGATCTGTATGGCGTCCAGCGTTTGCAGGTACTGGTAATAAGCCGTTGCAATGGTGTAGCGTAGTTCATTTTCAATAACCCGCTTGCGCGCTTCCTGCGCAGAAACTAACTCTTTCTGAATAAGATAGTTGTATTGAACATCGGTGTTAAAAAGACTATACTGAACAGTTAGCTTCGTGTCATGAAAATTATTCGGCGCTAATAACTGATTGACATTCTCGATGTTGGTTGGGAAGCGATCTATACCAGTGAGCTGGTTAAGCGTTCGATAAGCGGGATTCAGTAAATCGCCAACGGGAAACTCCAGCCGCCGTCCACCAGCCGCCACCGAGTACGTGGGATTGAAGGCGATTCTGGGATAGAACAACGACCGTGCCTGGTTCAGCGATTCCGTGACCCGACTGATTTCGAGAGACTCCTGCTTAAGAGCCAGATTATTGGCAATTCCTTCGTGTATGTATTTTTCCAGAACGGTTGATGATCCGACCAGGGGAGACTGCGCAGAGGATAAGATCGGCAAAGCAAGAGCCGCTACTGAGATAAATCTGACAATGAACATCATAACCAATTATCATTTAATGAACAGTGTTTAGTAATAAGGCAAAAAATTTTAGAGGCCTCGTTTCAACGTTTCGCAAAACAAATTGAACGCATCATCCATGATGGGTTGGCGGTCGCATTCATCGAACATACCGAGCCGCTTGCGTAAGAATAGGGCCGTGTAGCCATGAATGCCACTCCAGATCATCATAGCTACTACGTTTACGCTCTGCGGCCGGAAAATGCCCGCGTCCATGCATTCCTGGACAACTTGCATTAACAAGCCAAATGCCTGATCGCCTTCTACCCAGTCTTCCTTATCCAATTTGTCCATCGGAGCCGTCATGATGAACATCAAATCGAATAATTCGGGGTTCTGAACGGCAAACCGAATGTAAGACCTGCCCATCTGCACTAATTTCTCGAACGGATCGGCTAAAACAAGCAAGGGCCGAAATTCATCTACCATCTTGGCAAAACCGCGCTGGTGTAAGGCGTAAAGCAGTTCGTTCTTGTCTTTATAATACAGATAGATTGTTGCCGGACTATATTCGATTGCATCAGCAATGGTACGAATACTGACTTTCTCGAAACCGTTCGCAATGAATAGCTTTTGCGCAGCATCCAGTATGAGCTTACGCATCTCTTCTCGTTCCCGTTCTTTCCGCTCTGCTATTCCCATCTTGGTGTACTTAACGATGCAAACTTACTTAACGTTGTTTAGTAGACAAGTATACGTTAAAAAATCTGTTTAGAATTGAGTAAACGGTTATTCAAGGCAAGCCAGCAGTTTAACGCTAAGTCGTATCAGGCCAGGCGGTACTAACGAAGCATCAACTCTACTATTAATCGTTTGGGTACGTTTGTTGTCTAACGTTCAAACAAATTAATGTGAATGAAAAAATCACTCAATAGGCTCCTGTGGCTAACCAGTTTGTTGCTTGGCCAGGTGCTGATAACGCAGGCGCAGCCTTCGAAAGGATATACGCTTGGCGACGTAGTGGCTGACTTCCGGGTGAAGAACGTCGATGACCGCGTGCTTAGCCTGGCTGACTACCGATCGCAAAAGGGACTTATTGTTGTGTTCACCAGCAACCATTGTCCGTTCTCGAAAGCTTACGAAGATCGGCTGCTGGCCATTGACCGCAAGTTTGCTCCTCAGGGCTATCCCGTTCTGGCAATCATGTCCAATGATCCTACCGCTTACAGGGACGATTCGTTTGAAAACATGAAAGTGCAGGCTCGCGAAAAGGGTTACTCGTACGCCTATGCGCTGGATGAAACGCAGGCGGTGGCCCGTGCCTTTGGTGCTTCGCGAACTCCCCAGGTTTACGTATTGAAACAAACGAGTAATCAGTTCGTCCTGGAATACGTAGGTAGTATTGACGACAGTCCGCAGGATGCGGCTAGTGTAAAGCGCCGGTATGTCGATGATGCGGTGAGCAGTCTGCTGGCTGGTCGCCCGGTTTCGTCGCCTATCTCGAAACCGATTGGCTGCGCTATTAAGTGGAAGAATTGATAGCGCGGCAGACCGTAGCGACGTAACATATCAGAGACATCTCCATTGTTTGGCACAGCGTTTGTCACAGGGGTTGCTAAATCAAACTACACGAACGTTATGAAAAAGGTCGTATTAATGGGATCTCAGCTAAAACGAGTTATTGGTACTACCATGCTGGTAGCCTCACTCGCTCTATTACAGGCCTGTGGTTCAGATAACAAAAATGAATCGCGCACTGAAGACGCACTAGAGCAAACCGGTGATGCTATAAAGGCCGATACAAAAGATGCAACGGCTGAAGCCCGTGAAGATTTAGACGAAGCGGGCGACAAAATTGACGCTAAAGCCGATGCGGCTGGCGAAGACTTTGAGCGCGAACGCAAAGAGGCTGTGGCTAAAATGAACGTCCAAAAAGATAAACTGGACGCGAAAATCGATGAATTGCGTGCCGACATTAAGCGCAAAGGCGCAAAGGCAAAAGCCGAATCGAAAGAAGAGCTGGCCGAGCTTGAAGCAGACCGTAAAGAGCTGGGTAACGATATAGACAAGGCCCAAAACGCGACAGCTGCGGCTTGGAAAGACATAAAAGCAGGTTTCAAAAAAGCCGGTAAAAACATAGGCAATGCCTTCGATAAAGCTGAGGACAAAGTCGATCCGGATGGAAAAGACGACTAATTGTAAACCGTTGCAGCTAAACTATAATGCCGGATCTGCACGCAGATTCGGCATTGTTTATTAATACATGTTGTAGAAAAAACGCTACAAGTTTGTTGAGAACAGCGGCTTTCTATAATTACTCAAATAACTGAACGATACGTGCGGATCTATTATTCTTAAAAATGTACTTAGGCTTATTTAGTACTGATCCTATCTGGTCAAGCATGGCCCAATTATAGACAGTAAGAGCTGATCATCCGACATTTCTGTAACCTGATTCTGATTCAGAAATTGGCTGTTCTGCAACGTAACGGTTCTGTAAACAACGCGGGTAAACGTCGGTTTATAGTCAGTATGTCGTCTATTGTAACCGTAACTGTTTTTCGCTACCAACCTTACGCTCGTTTTCAGGCTTTTGCGAACATGGGTCGTTTTCTACTACAGCCCATGCAGGTGCCGGACCTGCAATTCAGCAAGCTTATGGGAAGTGGGCGTAATTTTGGCCTGGTTCCTGATTTCAGTACGTATGTCCATCTGGGTGTCTGGCAAAACGAAACAAGCGCCAGCACGTTTTCCGCCACACCTGTTTACCAGCAATTGCAAAAAGGATCCGAGCAAATAAGCACTCTGTATCTCAAACCCCAGCGTTCCCACGGGTTATGGGATGGCCAGAATCCCTTTGACGGCGAACCAGAGCCAGCCCACTCCATAACTACGCATCCTGTTGCGGTGCTCACCCGCGCCACCATCAGACCCCGTGCTCTTCCCGACTTCTGGCGGCATGTACCCAAGGCCCGGCAGCGGCTTACCGAGCAGGGGGATAGCCTGCTGTTTGGCATTGGGGTAGGCGAGGTTCCGCTCGCTCAGCAATGTACAATCAGTGTATGGCGCGATCCAGCCGCCGTTGATCAGTATGCCTATCGGCAAACCGGGCACAAGGAAGTGGTTCGGCTGACCCGGCAACGACGATGGTATACCGAAGAACTGTTTGCGCGTTTTCGCGTCTGCAAAGCAGAAGGCGATTTATTCGGTAAAGTTGCCCGACTGTTGACTTCGGTAACTGAATCTCAATAAAAAAACATAAGTTTTCGGACTGTCCATCACCGTTGTTACTTGGATTCCACTAGGGAAAATTGTTATTTTGCGGGCTAAATTGTACGTATAAAGCGAAATGTCTGTCATTAACAAGATCAGGGAACGTTCAGGGCTGGCCGTAGGTATTATTGCCGTCAGCTTGATTCTGTTCATTGTGGGGGGGGATTTGCTCGGCGGCCGTAGTACGCTGTTCGGCGGAAACCAACAGGAAGTTGGAGAAATTGCAGGTCAGTCAATCGACTACCCGGAATTCAATGCCAAAGTCGATGAACTCCGGGCGCAGTTTGAGCAGCAAACCGGTCGTGCCCCGGCCGATCAGGATTTAGCTCAGCTTCGTGAGCAGGCCTGGAACCAGCTTTTATTCGAAATTGCCTACCAGAAAGAGTTCGACAAACTTGGCCTGAAAGTATCGCCCGAGGAACTCGTTGACATGGTGCAGGGAAATAACATCAGCCCCGCCGTTCGTCAGGCATTTACAAATCCCCAGACGGGCGTTTTTGACAAAAGTGCCATCGTTAATTACCTCAAAGGCCTGAAAAATCTGCCGCCCCAGCAGCAGGTTGCGTGGGCGAACTTCGAGAAAAACCTGAGTTCTGACCGGCTTCGCGAAAAATACGAAGGGCTCATGCGCCTGTCTGTATTTGCAACAACGGCCGAAGCGCAAAAAGAATATCAGGCGCAGAATTCGAAAGCGGATGTTAAGTTCCTGTTTATACCGTACTATAGCATCAACGATACAACGGTTAAGGTAACGGATTCGCAATTGCAGGACTACCTCAATAAGCACAAGGACGAATACCCTGGCTCAAACAGCCGGTCGATTCAGTACGTAACGTTCTCGGTCGCTCCGTCTAAAGATGATAGTGCTACGTTGTACAACGAAATCAAATCGCTCGCCCGTGGATTAGGAGCGGCCCAGAATGATTCGACTTTCGCTCAGCAGAACAGCGACGTGCGTGTGCCCTTGTACCTGACCGCTGGCGAAATGCCTGAACAGCTTCGGGCAGCTATCCCGACGTTCTCTCCGGGTGGTATTTACGGTCCATTCCGCGAGGGTAATACGTATTTCATTTACAAATACGGCGGCTCTAAGCGAGATACAAGTTTTACGGCTCGCGCAAGCCATATCCTGATACGTGCAACCGCGCAAACGGATTCGGCTAAAGCCGACGCTCGTCGTCGTGCCGAAGCGATCCTGAACCAGATTCAGGGTGGTGCTAGCTTCGAAGCCCTGGCCCAAACCAACAGCGATGATGGTTCGCGCTCGGTTGGTGGTGATTTAGGCTATTTCAAGAACAACGGTCAAATGGTGAAGCCATTTGAAACGGCTGTGTTTGCTGCTACGTCGGCTGGTCTGATTCCCCGTCTGGTTGAAACGGAATTTGGCTACCATATCATCAAAGTAACTGAGCCCAAAACAAACATTCTGTACCGCGTAGCGGGTATTGGCAAAACGATCACCCCGAGTCAGACGACCCGCGACGAAGCGTTACGTAAAGCCGATCAGTTTGCCTCGGACGTAAACACGAAAGAAGCGTTTGATGCCAAGGTAAAAGAGGATAAATCGCTGGTGGTAGCTACGGCTGAACGCGTTCCTGAAGGAGCTAATCAGATCAATGCCCTGAATGGAACAGAAGTTCGCCAGATCGTTCGGTGGGCATTTGACGATAAGACCGACATTGGTGCCGTATCGGAGCCTTTCGAGATCGGTGATCAATACGTAATCGCTGTACTGACAAACAAGACTGACAAAGACGACGTAAAAGTAGAGGATTATCGCAGCGAACTAACCGCTAAAGTTCGTAATGAGCTGAAAGCCCAGCAGATCATTAGTAAGCTCGATAATGTTAGCGGATCGCTCGAAACGATTGCACAGAAATATGGTGCCGGTGCGTTGGTTGAAACCGCTCAGGATATTAATCTGGCTACCGGATTCCTGCGTAGCGCTGGAGTTGATCCGGTTGCACTAGGCAAAGCGTTTGGTCTGAAGCCCGGCAAACGGTCGAAGCCATTCGCTGGTGAAGGTGGTGTGTTAGTTATGGAAACGACTAAATTAACGCCAGCCCCAGCTGTTGCCGATTACGCACTTTATAAAACTCAGATTCAGCAGAACAACTCGTCCAGAACGGGTTTCTATATTAACGAGGCTATCAAAGAGGCTGCTAAAGTTGAAGACCGCCGGGCGAAGTTCTATTAATCGCCTGATAAATAAACCGAAAAGCCGCTACCAATTGTTGGTAGCGGCTTTTCGGTTTATGGATAGTATTCGGTGATTACACGATCTGTTTTTCTAAATACTCGATCATCTTGGCCAAGGCGCGTGAGCGATGACTGATTGCGCCTTTCTCTTCAATAGTCATTTCGGCAAACGTACGGTCATGTCCGTCCGGAACAAACAGCGGGTCATAGCCAAAACCACCCGTGCCACGCGGCTCATTAAGAATCTGTCCCCCGACAACTCCTTCAAACTGGTGTTCAACGCCGTGCAGAATAAGCGTGAACACCGTTATGAACCGCGCTTTTCGGTTCGTGTGCTCGTTTAAATTAGATAGCAGCTTCTGTATGTTTTTGTCGAAATCGCGGCTTCCTGAATAAAACGCTGAATCCACGCCAGGTTCGCCGTTTAAGGCTTCTACCTCAAGACCGGAGTCATCCGCAAAGCAGGAAATACCGTAGTGCGTCCAGACGTAATCGGCTTTCTGCCGCGAGTTTCCGGGAATAGTGCCCGATGTTTCGGGCAGTTCATCCAGACAGCCAATCTCGCCGAGTGTTTTAATGGTGAACGTAGTACCGAGCCTGGCGGCTACTTCTTCCAGCTTGTGGGCGTTGTTCGTGGCAAAGCAAAGTTCCATGGATATAAAAAAGCCGTTTGCAGAGATAACTACAAACGGCTCAATAAGGGTATAAAAAGTTATTCGACTTTCGTTACTTCTATCTCAAATACCAAAGGTGCGTACGGAAGAATATTTCGAACCGGATCTTGGCTCGGGCTTCCCTGAACTCCATATCCCAAAGCTGAGGGGAAAATTAAAATTGCTTTTTCCCCAGCTCTCAGATTCGAGAGTCCGTTTTCGAAACCGGGTACGTTCCGTTTCTCGCCAATGGTAACCTTATAGCCAGTTCCGGAGTCAAACAAATTACCATTGCTGGCACGCCGACCTTTATAATTTACCGTTACGCTCTTTCCTGCCGTGATCGCGACTGAGTCAGAGGGTTGTACCAGCGTTTTGATGACCCGTATACTGTCAGTGGTTAGCGTCGTTACCGTCAGCTTATTCGTTCTAATGTAATCGTCAATTTGCTGCTTCTCATTTCTAACGCTCACAATGCGCAGGTCGTAGCGCACCGGTGAATACTGGGGTAGGAGCAGTGACCCAATCCGGCCGCCATCCAGTTGCGCTGGTACTAAAACGGAGCCTTCCTCACCGGCCCGGAGTTTAAGTATACCAGCGTACTTGCCGAGGGTAATACCGGTGGTTTGATTGCCAGCTAGAACGACCGTAGCGGGATTATCAGCTGCCATATTCGTGCTGTCGACAATCGTACCATCTAAACGCTGGGCAACAAAATGATAGCGTACCTCATCCCCTACTACAGGTGCCTGGCCTGTTGGCACTGACTTGGTCTGAACGAAATAAATACCTTCGTCCGTCTTAGTTGCTACCAGGTTATTCTGTTTAATGTACTGCTCGATCTCCGCTTCGTTTTCACGTCGCTTCCGATCGGTCAACGCTTCGCCAGGTTCCTGACAGGCTGATAATAAACTACCGGCAGCCAGCAGGCTAAATGCCCAAAGCGAAAGGGTACTTTTTAGTTTCATAGTTAGTTCTAATCGGGCCAGTAGGCAGGCCGGTTTAGTAATAGAACGTAAAACGTTGTCGTCTATGTTCGTTACGGCCTTCAAAAACAGTAATGCGTTTGTCAAAGTGTTTACCGCTTTTACTGGTAGTCCCGTAGTAACGTCACTTGTTCGATGACGTTACTACGGGACTTACAAAAGAATCCGTTCAATGATCAACAACCAGGTTCATACGGATCATGAACTTCGGTTGCCTGTATACAGCTTAGCGTCCGGGCTGAGGCATACCCATTCCGCCAGGCTGGCCCTTCTGAATATCGACTAATTCAATGTCGAACAGCAATACCGAATTTGGGGGAATGCCCTGATTGCCGCGAGGACCGTATGCCAATACAGAAGGAATAATCAGCGTTGCTTTCTCGCCTTTGTGCATTTTCATAACGCCCTCTTCCCAACCAGGAATAACCTGGCCAACTCCAATCGGGAACTGAACGGGTTTGCCACCCGCCTGCGGATTAGAGCGTGAGCTGTCGAAGACCTTACCGTCCAGCAACTTACCCGTATAGTGGACCTGCACCATATCGCCACGGTTAGGCGTAGGGCCATTACCCGCCTGCGTTACTACGTAGTAAACGCCCGACTCCGTCTTTTGCGCTTTACCCGCTAAGCCGTTTTTAGCAACGTAACCCTCAATTACCTTCGCATCAACGCCTTTTTGCTTCTCAAAATCAGCCGCCTGCGTTTTCTTGTATTCATCCTCAGTCTGTACGTTCAGGACTTTCACGGCGATACCAATATCAGTTCCTTTCTGAACGCCGGGAGGTAATGGCTGCATCGCCCGGGTGAACAGCGAATCGGCATTTACGTAAAAGGTAGCGCTATCGCCTTTGCCCAGCATCGTCAGCCCCTCTTCGTACGAGCCTTTGAACGGTGGCACCTGCAACAGCATCTGGAAGGGAGCGCCTTCTTTGTGCGTATCGCGCAGCACAGAATCTTTGTTATTGAGCAGCGTTAAGTGCAGGGTAAGAATATCGCCCACCTTTCCTTTACGGGCACCTTCCGTTTGTTCATGGATTTGGTACTTCAGGCCGTTCTGCGTCACCTCTACGCGGTTTTTACCGCAAGCCGCTACTACAGCGACGATCAAGGCGGCTTTCCCGAAATTTTTAAGGAACATAAAAAGTTAACTAGTTTTTACACGAATAAAGTTTTCAGTTGTTGCTCGTGGCAGTACGTTCAGTGGATGCATCGGTTAAGGTAATAAAGTGAACGCACCAGGCAAACAACTCGATTTATACTGTTTCCAGCAATACTTGCTGATACTGGGGTAATATGGCGAGCAATTTCTGCTCGGTTTCTGCCAGGGAAAGCTTACTGCGCCCCCCCGCTGCATTTCGATGCCCTCCTCCGCCAAAATGCGTACTGGCAAGCTCCCGCACGGAGAAGTCACCAATAGAACGGAACGACAGGCGGATTTCTTCATTCCGGTCAATTAAAATTGCGGCCATCACCACGCCTTCCACAGCTAATGCATAGTTTACCATGCCTTCTGTGTCGCCGGTTTTAGAACGAAAGCGCTTTAGTTCAGCGTCCGTCAGTGTGATGTACGCAAATTTGAACTCAGGTAAAACGTTCAGTTTTTCGTTTAATACGTAGCCCAGCAACCGGAATTTGTCGATTGATACGTTATCAAAGATTCGTCGGTGTATACTGCTGATGTCAATCTTGAGATCGACCAGATCAGCGGCCATACGATGAACGTTACCTGTCGTGTTCGAATGACGAAATGATCCGGTGTCCGTCATCAACCCCGAATATAGACACTCGGCAATAGGCTTGTCGATTTGGTCTTTATCGCCCAGATCCACAATCAGTCGATACACGAGTTCGGCAGTAGCCGCAGCACTGGGATCCCATAAGGCCAGGTCTGCGAATGATTCCGGCTCCAGATGATGATCAATCAAAATCTTACGCGCGCGTGACTGGCGTACCATAGGTGCCAGTTCACGAATCCGGTCAAGACTCGAAAAATCAAGGCAGAAAATGACATTGGCGGCTTCGAATAACTGAGCAACGGTAACGCGTACTTTTTCGTCGAACACAACCACATCTTCGTTACCTGACATCCAGTGAAGGTTTTGCGAATACTCAGTTGGTGTCACAACGGTTACGTGATGACCTTTTTTTCGGAGGTAACCCGCCAAACCCAGCGATGAGCCCATGGCATCCGCATCGGGGTTTTGGTGAGTTGTAATCAGTATGGTTTGCGCGGGGCCGCTAAGGGGCTGCCCGATAACCAGACCAATTGCATCAATGTCTTGCATACACAAACGGCCGAAGCCACAAACGAAATTCAAAAGTACGAATAATTTGGATATCAGCAGGCTTTTAAACCCGGCTGGCATTTCGGGCGAAAGTCCTTACCTTTGCGCCCGCCCTGGAGTAGGCAATTAAAATTTGGATTCAACAACCTATAATGGCAACGAACCGAACGTTCACCATGATTAAGCCCGATGCTGTAGAAGCGGGCCATACCGGAGCAATTATCAAACAGATTGAGGAAGCGGGCTTCCGGATCGTAGCAATCAAAAAAACGCAGCTGACCCCCGAACGGGCTGGTCAGTTCTACGCGGTTCACCGCGAACGACCATTCTATAATGATCTGCGTACCTACATGTCGTCGGGTGCTATTGTGCCGATGATTCTTGAGAAAGAAAACGCCGTGGCCGATTTCCGTAAGCTGATTGGTGCAACCAATCCGGCGCAGGCGGAAGAAGGCACCATTCGGAAATTATACGCCAAGTCTATCGAAGCAAACGCCATCCACGGTTCAGACTCCGATGAGAACGCTGATATAGAAGGCAATTTCTTCTTCGCAGCAACCGAGCAGTACTAGAACGTAGTACAGTGAGCAGCGTAACATTTCTTATGCTGCTCACTGCATCACTACCCGAAGACCTGTCTTCTCGTAATATTTACAAAATTCTTTCAGGGCGCAAATCTCGCATTTAGGCGATCGGGCTATACATACGTAACGGCCGTGCAGAATAAGCCAGTGGTGCGCCTTTGGTACGTGCTCTTTGGGTACATGCGCCATTAAGGCTTTTTCAACGGCCAATGGCGTAGTAGCTGTCAACGGGGCCAGTCCCAGCCGGTGAGATACCCTGAAAACGTGCGTGTCCACAGCCATTGTCGGCTCGTTGTACACAATCGACAAAATGACATGCGCTGTCTTGCGCCCAACTCCCGGTAAGGTTTGTAGCTCCTCGACGCTTGCCGGTATCTCTCCGCCAAATCGCTCCATCAACGCTCTGGCCATGCCGACCAGGTGCTTCGCTTTATTGTTCGGATAGGAAACGCTGCGGATGTACGAAAACACTTCGTCTACCGAAGCTGCGGCTAATGACTCAGGTTCAGGGAAACGGGCAAATAGGGCGGGGGAGATTTGATTGATCCGCTTGTCGGTACACTGCGCTGACAAAATCACCGCAACCAGTAACTCATACGGATTACTGAAATGGAGTTCGGTTTTCGGTTCCGGGTAATGTTGAGTGAAATACTCGATAAAACGCCGAAAACGCTCTTTCTTTTGCATGGCAAATCTGGTGCAGCACAGCAATCAGGCTGTCAAGCTTAATTGCTGTGCTACAGTAGGCAACATTAATCCACCCATCCGTTACGTATGTCGTAATCGCTTGGGTGGATTGGCCGGATGGTGTTTGGAGTAATTAAGGATAGTCTGAACTGTATTTTCACGAGGCTGACGTTCAATCCTGTTCATCAAAGCGCGTAGTTCGAGCGCTTCCAGAAAGAAGGTCATCAGTTCCGGTTCAAACATCATGGCGTCTTCAATGAGCAGATTTTCCTCAGCGGAAGTCTCTTCGTAGACGTACCGGATTACATCATCTTGGGTAAATGTTTTTATCATAACTTGGCGAACGTTTGCTCAGTTGTTTGCGCAGATTAATCAGCGCATAACGCATACGTCCCAAAGCCGTGTTAATACTGACGCCGGTCGCATCGGCAATCTCTTGGAAACTCATTTCCTCGTAGTGCCGCATGATAAGCACCTGACGCTGTTGTTCCGGCAACCGCTGAATCAATTCGCGCAAATGCTCGTGTGTTTCCTGCCGGATCTGAAGTGATTCTATCGAATCCTCCGCAAACTCAAGCGTGTTGAACACACTGCTTCCGTCCTCAAACACCACACTGGGGTAGCGTTTATCTTTTCGGAAATAGTCAATGGCCAAGTTGTGAGCGATCCGAATAATCCAAGGTAAGAATTTGCCTTCCTCGTTGTATTTACCAGATTTGAGCGTGTCTACGGCCTTTATGAACGTATCTTGCATCAAATCCTCCGCCACATACTGGTCTTTTACAATTAAGTAAATGGTGGTGTAAATCTTCGACTTATGCCGTTGCACTAATTTTGCAAAGGCCTTCTCATTACCACGGATATACAGGGAAATCAGCTCACTGTCGTTTACCTGGGCTTTTTCCATTTTTCAGTAAGACAATTAGGTAACGTAGAGCTGTGTTCCGATAGTGTGTGCGGGGGATTAAGTTTTTTGTAACTTTTGGTAATTAAGCCTTAAAAATAAGAATATTATTTACATATATGCAACTGTTGCCACAAAAAATCTGCCAAAATGCTAATATTTTTATACAATTATAGCTGAATTATTTTAGGACAACGAAAGTAATAAAAACTTCCTTAATTCTAGCTTATTCTTGGAAATTATTGTACTTACGTTTGACAGTATAGCTTGGATTCTCTTTTTGAGCCAAGCGTTTAAATGACACACAAATTTTTCGCAAAATCTTTCAGCAAGTATACCCATTATGTATTTCTGTACGCTACCATCAGGTTATTGTATTGGTAGCGGAATAACCGGATAGGCTGATTTCGTTGGAGTTATGATGCGGAAAACGACCGCTAAATTTATAAATTCTCGGGTAAGCTCTTGATTGTCTGTATATAATGATTACTTTAGAGCCTTGTATTCGCACTTGGTGACGGGAGTTGAGCTATGAGATCGTTTTGGCTTGGATTTGCTATGCTTATGTGGGGCGTTGCCTGCTGGGGGCAAGCGTATCCTACGTTACCAGAGTTGAATTTCGATCGCCGAACGGATGCCGCCTATATGGATAGCCTACTGACGCTTGGACGTACGTATCGCCAAAGCATCGAACGGCTCCCCCGGACTGCCCACAATGATACGTTACGTTTGGAAGGACTACGCTTCATGTCGCTTGTGTTCAAGCAAATGCGGGGGCAAAGCCGTGACAGCAGTTACTTCTACGCGGGTGTTTTAAAAGAGCGGGCGGTGCTCTACCACAATGTCCTGTACGCTGTACGGGCCATGATGCTTCAGGAGCATTACCTGCGTACTGTGAAAGGCGAATATCCTGAAGCACTCCGCATCAACCAGCAAGCTTCGGAAATGTGCGCCCGTTTACCCCGTGAAAGTTCTCCGCGGTGGCAGGTGCAGATGAATATGGGCGACATATACATGCTGATGAAGGAGTATGATAACGCTTTATCGAGTTACCGAAATTCGTTAACATTTCTCGGCTTCAATACGTCGCTAACGCCTAAACACAGGAAACTGCTGACGGGGCAGGCTACAGCCCAGATGGGCGAAGTGTATGAAATACAGGGGAAATATGATTTGGCGCGCCAGCAGTACGAAGCAAGTCGACTAATCGCTCTGGATGCTCGCTCGCAAATGAATGTGGCCTATGCCGATGACCGGCTGGGTGACTTTTTGATCAATCGCGGCCACCCGGATCAGGCCATCAAATTTTTTCAGGAAGGGTTAGCTGTCTGGACGCAGCTCAACGACCGCGTTGGTCAGGCCTCGGTCTGGGCGCGCCTGTCAGAATGTTATGCGCTGTTGAATCAGCCAAAACTGGCTATCGACTATGGGGAAAAAGCCATAACCATTGCCCGCCAGTCAGGATTCCTTCGCATCCGCCAGATGGTGACGCAATCCCTCTATAAAGCGTATCGGCTGGCCAATCAACCAGGTCAGGCGCTGAGTATGTACGAAGAACATATTCAGATACGTGATAGTCTGAATGCGTTGAAGCGGGTTCAGGAGTTATCGGCCTTGCAGAAGAAATATGATATAGGTCAGGTAAAAGTTCAGGCAGAAAAAGAGCGGTTGATTCAACAGCAGCAGTTACTGGATATGCGCAGGCAGGCTGAACTGGCGCGTATCCGATCGCGGGCGGAGCGGGAGCAACTAGCTGGTGAGGCCCGGATGAGCCAGCTTCAGCAGCGGATCGAAACCGAACGGTTACGGGCTGATTCCCAAAAGAGCCAGCTGGAGCACCGAGCCCGTATAAACACACTCAGTCACGATATCGAACAACAGGCCCTGATGCGGACGTTTCTGGTTGGCGGACTGGCGATGCTACTGGTTTTCGCTACGGTGTATTTTCGTAAGAGTCAGTTGATTTACCGGCAAAAACGGGAGATCGAAGCGTTTAACCGGGGGCTGGAAGATAAAGTTATCGCCCGAACAGCGGAGCTGAAGCTGGCGAACGATCAGTTACGGGCGAAAAATCGGGAAATCGAAGAGGCTTTGTTACGTGGTCAGACGCTCGAACGGAAACGAATGGCGGCTGACCTGCACGATAGTCTCGGCGGTTTGCTGGCGGCTATTAAAACCAGTTTATCGGCCTTGAATCCAGCCCGTCTATCCGAGCGCGAGCAGCTGATTTACCAGAATCTGCTCGGTATGACGAAGGAAGCCTTTGCGGAGGTACGTTACCTGTCGCATAATTTACAGCCCGATGAACTGGAGAAACAGGGGTTGTCGGAGGCTTTGACCCGATTGGTGTACAAGCTCAACCTGTCCCAAAAAACCATATTCCGGCTTGACAACGAGGAATTGCCCCGTCTGGATAAAACAACCGAGTTCAATTTGTATTCAATCTGTATCGAGTTATGCAGCAATATTCTGCGGCATTCCGAAGCGACGGAGGCCGACATTCTGTTCCGGCGGTTTGGCAGTGAGCTGAATATGATCGTAAAGGATAATGGCTGTGGCATGAATCCCGCCGATGCTACCGGCATGGGACTACGTAATATTCAGGCCCGCATGGATCTCATCAAAGGGCGTTACGAAGTTCACTCCGAAGTCGGCGAAGGCACTACGTTTATTTTTATTCTGCCCACATCGTCAGATTTGGCGACCGCCTGACGTATTACTGAACCCGGCCTTCTACCATAAACTCATTTTTGGCGAAATAAGGCAACTGCTGGAAACCGGACAGCTTGTAGTGTGCTATGCGCCATTGCTGCCCTTGGGTGGGTCCGCTCTCAAGTAATAAATGCCGTTCGGACGAATACAGCGGATTTTTTGTTTGCAAAACAGCTTCGATTCGGCGCGGCTGACGAGTGGCTGAGTCTAACTGGACACGTAGGGAACGTACCGTTAGCCGTTCTTCCGACTTCTTCAACAAATATTGATAGGTTAGCGAGTCGGGCCGCGTAATCTGGTAACTCGTGCGCAAAGCCGGTTTGTTGATATCCGCCTGGGTAAACAGTTCCAGTTCGCGGCTCCAGTTCACATCCCGGGTCGCCTGCCGATTCTGTTCCGCATTAATCAGAACGCTTTTAGAAACCAAGGGTTTCTGGGCAGATAGCTCGGCAATTTGCTTTTTCACAAAGCCAGCGACGTCATAATAAACATTTGGCTGATTCTGCTGAACGGGGTTATCACAACCCATAAGAACCCATGTAATCAGAAGGCCAAGAGGAAAAATTGCGCGCATAAAGTAAGGTGAATCAGCTCCCTGTACCTGAAGCTTTTCTGAACCACCAACACGAATTTTTGGAAATCGGTTTTGTCAATCAAATTCTGAACCAAATTTGTACCCGAAACGCTATTCATCTAGTCATTGAGTGGTCAGTATGTGGTCATTGATTGTCATTTATTGCGTAAAGCGACAACTAATGATTCGTTAATGACCCTGCATGGCTAAAACCAACATACGCAATGGAATACGATGTTATTATGATCGGTTCGGGGCCAGGGGGCTATACCGGCGCAATTCGCTGTGCTCAACTCGGACTAAAAACGGCAATTATTGAAAAATACCCTGCGCTGGGCGGCACCTGTCTGAATGTAGGCTGTATTCCCTCAAAGGCGCTGCTCGACTCCTCAGAGCATTTTTACAACGCAGCTCACACCTTCGCTCAACACGGCATCAGGCTCAACGACCTACAGGTTGATCTACATCAGATGATTGCCCGGAAGCAGGACGTAGTCGATCAGACGACAAAGGGTATTGCGTTTCTGATGAAGAAAAACAAAATTGATACGTTCTACGGGTTCGGTTCGTTTGTTGACCCACATACGATCAAAATCGCAAAGGACGACGGTTCTGAACAAACGATTACCGGCAAGAATATCATCATTGCGACTGGGTCGAAGCCGCTATCGTTTCCGTCAATGCCGATTGATAAAAAGCGGGTCATTACGTCTACAGAAGCGCTTAAGCTCGAAGAGGTACCCAAACACCTGATCATTATCGGCGCTGGTGTTATCGGCGCTGAGCTGGGTTCGGTTTATGCTCGTCTTGGTGCCAAAGTGTCGTTCGTTGAGTTTGCGGATTCGATGATTCCGACCATGGATAAAACGATGGGGAAAGAGCTTCAGCGGGCGGTGAAAAAGCTAGGCGCTGATTTTTACTTCAACCACAAAGTCACGAAAGTTGAGAACAAAGGCGAGGAGGTAGAGGTAAGCGTCGATACGCCCGATGGCCGTGGCGACGGACCGAAACAAATTACCTTAACCGGTGACTATTGCCTGGTATCAGTTGGGCGTCGGCCGTATACTGACGGGCTAAATCTGGAAGCGGCTGGCCTGAAAACCGACAACCGCGGGAAGGTTGAGGTCGATAACCACCTGCGTACAAGCGTTCCGCACATCTACGCATTAGGCGACGTAATCCGCGGGGCGATGTTAGCGCACAAAGCCGAAGAGGAAGGCACGTTCATTGCCGAAACCATCGCGGGCCAAAAGCCACACATCCATTACCGGCTCATTCCAAACGTTGTGTACACCTGGCCTGAAGTTGCGGCTGTGGGTTATACCGAAGAGGAAGTGAAACAGGAAGGCATTCCGTACAAGACCGGTTCGTTCCCCTTCAAAGCACTTGGACGGGCCCGCGCCAGCATGGACATTGATGGTTTAGTGAAGGTGTTGGCTCACAAGGAAACCGACGAAATCCTGGGTGTTCACATCATTGGTCCACGGGCGGCCGATATGATTGCCGAAGCCGTTGTGGCGATGGAGTTCCGGGCGTCGGCGGAAGACGTATCGCGGATGTCGCATGCGCACCCGACTTATACCGAAGCGTTCAAAGAAGCCTGCTTAGCCGCTACCGACAATCGGGCGATTAATATGTAGGAAAAAACGTAACGTACAGTGAATGATAGTCCCGGCTACTCAACAGTAGCCGGGTTTTTGTTTATTGGGAGTCATTTATTGCTGATATTAGCCAGCGCTTTGTTGCCGCTAAGCTCCGCCACGCGGTCGCAATTCTACCCGTAAGGTCGTTTAACGTATGGAGTTCAAAAAAGGTAAGGTTGGCGTGGTGCAGGCAACGCCAGTGCTGTTTGATATCGATAAAAGTGTTGACCTGGTCATCCAGTGGATTCGGAAAGCGGCTAACGAAGGCTGCCAGCTGCTTCTATTTCCAGAATCGTTTATCCCGTGTTATCCTCGCGGGTTAAGCTTTGATGCCGTGGTTGGGCGTCGTACCGAACGGGGACGTAACACCTGGCTGGATTATTGGGCGAATAGTATCGAGGCCAATTCGGCTCATACGGAACGGATCAGCGAAGCGGTTCGGGCGGCCCGCATGTTCGTTGCACTAGGCGTGACCGAACGGGAACCCGTTGGCGGTACGCTTTACTGCTCACTATTCTATTTTGCGCCTGACGGACGGTTTTTAGGTCAGCATCGGAAGCTGAAACCAACTGGATTAGAGCGCTTCATCTGGGGCGAAAGTGATGGCAGTACGTTGCTCAGCTTTGATTCGGACTTAGGTAAAATTGGTGGCCTGATCTGTTGGGAAAATTACATGCCTTTAGCCCGAACGGCGATGTATCAGCAGGGCATTGAGATCTATCTGGCGCCTACCGCCGATGCCAGAGAGTCCTGGCAGGCCACCATGCAGCATATTGCGTTGGAGGGCCGCTGTTACGTACTGGCTAGTAATCAGTTTGTTCGCAGATCCGATTATCCCGAGCGGTATCAGGCTGAGCTGGCCGATGAGCCAGAAATTATGAGTCGGGGTGGTAGTGTCATCCTATCGCCCATGGGTGAAATCCTGGCTGGCCCCCTTTGGGGTCAGGAGGGCTTGCTCACCGCCGAGTTGGATTTTGCCGTATTGGCGAAAAGTAAGCTGGACTTCGATTCCGTGGGACACTACGCCCGACCTGACGTATTCCAGTTGAACGTAACGAAGCAACCACCGCTTCAAAAAGTTTTGGGTAAAAGTGGGGGTTAACCGGTGTACGTAAGCGCAGGAATACATTTTGGTTATCTTGCTCACTTAACGCCTACAACCGCCAATCATGAAGAAAACAATTACCTTTCTCTTTAGCCTGATCGTAGGCTATAGTTACGCCCAGAATACCGATTCAGTCACCATCCGTAAAATTTACAACGAAGCGCTGGCCAACGGCAAATCGTACGAATGGCTTCGTTATCTCACTAAGCAGATCGGGCCGCGACTGAGTGGCTCTACGGGGGCGCAAAAAGCCGTTGACTGGACTAAGCAGGTGATGGAGCAGCAAGGGTTTGACCGCGTATTTCTGCAGGAGGTGATGGTACCGCATTGGGTACGGGGCGCTAAAGAAGAAGCGTTTATTCGGGTTGGCAAGCAAAAGATGACGGTGCCGATAGCCGCCCTGGGTGGGTCAGTAGCGACGAGTGCGAAAGGTGTGGAAGCGGACGTGATCGAGGTGAAAAACTTCCCTGAACTCCGGGCGCTGGGTGCGGAGAAAGTGAAGGGTAAGATCGTTTTTTTCAACCGGCCGATGGACCCGACTAAGCTTAATACGTTCGAAGCGTACGGTGGGGCCGTAGACCAGCGGGCCAATGGAGCAACGGAGGCTGCTAAGCTCGGAGCGGTTGGCGTAATTGTCCGCTCGATGACGAACGTACACGACGACAATCCACACACAGGTGGTATGCGCTACGGAACGGGCGTTCCGCTGATTCCGGCAGCAGCTATCAGTACGAACGGCGCTGATTTGCTCAGCAAGTCGTTGCAGGAGAACCCAAACCTGACTTTCTTTTTCAAACAGAACTGCGAAACCCTGCCCGATGCCAAATCCCATAACGTAGTGGGCGAGATTAAGGGTAGTGAAAAACCCGATGAAATCATTGTCGTTGGCGGACACTTAGACTCCTGGGATTTGGCAGAGGGCGCGCACGACGATGGCTCAGGCTGCGTTCAGTCGATTGAAGTATTACGTATCATGAAAACGTTAGGCATTAAGCCGAAGCGTACCATTCGGGTCGTGATGTTCATGAATGAAGAGAACGGCCTGCGGGGTGGTGTAAAGTATGCCGATCTGGCGAAGGCAAACGGAGAAAAGCACATTGCCGCGGTTGAATCGGATGAAGGCGGGTTTACGCCCCGTGGTTTTGGCATCGTGGGAACAGCCGCTCAACGGTCGAAGGTCGAGCCGTGGAAGCCCCTGCTCGCTCCGTACGGACTTACTGACATCGGCGCGGGCAGCGGTGGCGCAGACATCGGGCCACTTGCTGCGTTAGGTACGGTTCTGTTTGGCTTTAAACCTGACTCACAACGATACTTCGATTATCACCACACGGCTGTTGATCGGTTCGAGGCTGTCAGTCAGCGTGAGCTTGAGCTGGGCGCAGCCTCTATGGCCGCGTTGGTGTATCTGTTAGATCAGTACGGGTTGTAATCAGTACAGATTTTTATCAATCAGCTTTTTTGCATCATCGAACGCGCTCGGCAAGGGCGCGTTTCGTTTTACAATCTTACCAACCCGGTTGACCACGGTGGCTGATACTTCGGTATCAGGACGTAATCGTTGAATGGCATCGCTTAACTGGTCCGTAGTTAGTAACAGATGGTCGCCTGAGAGATTGTAACGAGTAGCGATTTCGGGCCATAACAGCTTGTCGGTGTCGGGCATGGGCAGATACACCAGCGCGAAATTACGGGGGCTATAGGCGTTGCGTAGTCGTTGGGCATCAAGAGCCGCCTGTCGGCCACCTTCCTCCGTCGGTAGCGTCATTAGCAGATAGATTACTTTGCCCCGGTTCGCATTAATGACCTGATCGATCAGGTCAGACCCACTGTCCGTATTGTCGCGGGTGACAAACACACCCGGCGAAATTTCCAGAGCTGATGCTGTATTGCCTGCTTTTCTAAGCGTTTCGGTAGCTGCCCGGATACGTGTACTGTCCTTTACTTCCAGCCGGTACAGCTCATTCAACGATTGAGCCAGGGCCGGGTCGGTCACCTGGGGTCGGGCGTAGTTGTACAGCAACTTGGCAAAGTCGAGCGTTAAGCCGGGTAACGTATTCGCTAACACATAGGCGGTAAGGTAAGGGGTAGCGGCAGATCCAAAGTTGGTTCGGGTGCGCCGAATGATATTTTCGTAGTTGACCAGCCGCTGAAGCGTATCGTTCGAGCGCCGTATTAGTCCCTCAAAAAACCGCAGATCGGAGCCTTTCGCGCTATTAGATTCGACAAACCCTTCTAGTCGAGCCCGGTCCGTACTCGTCAGATTCCGGCCGTAACGTAACAGTAAGGCCGCCAGTCGGTCCACGGCCACCCCTTCGTTCGACGAGTTTTGCTGGGTGCTGGATTTGTACTGGATAGCGTAATTGGCAAACTGGTTCATGGCCGAAGCGCGCGCTGCGGTCAGAAGCTGGTCGTTGGGCGGACGTAGTGAATCGTTGAGCGAAGTAGGTAATTTCTGGTCTTCGTAGAGCGCTTTTTCGTAGAGAAAAGCAGCCGCTCCGTATTGATTGGTAGAGCCTACCCAGCGTGTTACCAGCGGAAACGGTTTCTCTACACCGGCAAAGGCCCGAAACGGTTTCTGATAGGCAGTCAGCAACAGCCGATAAGCATCCACGTTGTTCCGGCCTTCAACCAGGCTTGTCAGTTTTTTGCCGTCGGGGTTGTCTTTAAAGGAAGCTTCGAATGCTTTGTAACGCGCAAACTGCTGGTTTACCTGGGCATTGACCCCGCTAAACTGAAAAGGAACAGCTGCCGTAAAGAGCGAATCAGCGTTCAGATCGATACATAGTGTACCCGGCGCGGCCAGAAACGCCGTTGAGATACGCCCGTAATTAAAATACATTTCTTCCTGCGCATAAATCAAGGGTAAAGCGACCCGAAACGTACCGTCTACGTTTAACGGGGCCGGACGTACTAATTCGCGGCTGGCTTGCAGGATATTATTCCGGCTGATAAGTACCGTCGGTGACTCGCGGTACAGTCGGGCCGACAGGTTTCGGATTCGGCCCGTAACGACAACCGAGTCAGTTTGAGCATACGTAGCCGTGAGCAGGCTGAGTTGGACGGATAAAATTAGACAGGTACGTAACAGACAGTGCATGAAAAGGCGGCAGTTGGTCTTGAAGCCATAACAAATGAAACAACAAAACGGCTAACGGCAAACTGCGCGGGGCTTACTTGGTTTTGATGCCGTGGTATTGGTCTTCCTCTTTATAATCGGTACGTAACGGATGCCCTACCCAGTCGGTTGGCAGCAGAATCCGGCGAAGGTCAGGGTGCCCCTCGAACTGAATGCCGACTAAATCGAAGGCTTCGCGCTCATGCCAGTCGGCTGTTCGCCAGATGTGGGCTACGCTCGGAACCGATGGGAGCGAAGCGCTTCCCGTGTTCCGGGACACCACAACTTTCATCATCAGGTTGTGCTCGTAAGGAATTGAGGTGAGGTTATAGACGACCTCCATCGTGTTGGCTTTCGGCGAATCTCCGCTGGGGCCATTGTCAATAGCTGTAACGCACGCCAATAAATCAAAAAATAACCGTTCGTCGTCGCGTAAGAACTGGCAAATCGCGACCAGGTGCTCGGTGGGAACAGTCAGGTACGGCTGTGGATTCTGCGTATTGGCTGGCAGCTCTACCGCGAATTCATTGTTGAGTACGGTATGGAGTTCGGTAAAAGTCATTTGAATTATCGGGTATAGTAAGCCGCAGTTTACGCTAACCAGGCCAGCCACTGCATCCAGGTTTGGACCCAGAACAAAAACTTCGTCGCAAATTTAGCCGCTGGAACCGAGGATGGACGTAACGTCAGGCTATTGTTGTTAAAGTTAACGTCCATGTAGATTTTCTGCTTCGGATCGACCTGCGCCCAAACGGCTTTGGCTTTCGTTTTGATAGTAAACATTTGCTGCCGCGATTTCCCGTCCCAGTGCAGGGTCTGTTCGCTGCCATTCTCGAAACGTACGACCACGTCTACCGGCATCTGTCCGTTGCCCCTGCGCTCCACCGTAACCGTCGTTTGATCGGATCGATTGCGAACAGATGTTAACGCGTAATCGATAACCTGATCGCCGTAAAGCACCTGGTCGAAAAACCAGTTCATGTTCGGGCCGTACTTAGCGCCGAGCCGCTTTGGCACAATTTCGTTGACGATAGCGATAAAGTTTTCACCGTTTGGGTGCCTGAACCGCCAGCGGATGAAGTAGGTCTGCATGATCTCGTCCATTACCCGCCGACCGACCAGCCCTTCCAGCGTCCGCATCCAGGTGGCAGTTTTCGAGTAGGTCAAGACCCCATACTGGCCAGGTGCGAGCTGCCACGTATTGCCGAACGACGTACCGATTGCGGGATTGTCCTGATGAACGTAGCTATCGCGGGAGCTTTCCAGATCGCCCATTCGGTAGCCAAACAAGTCGATCTGCGACGAGCGAGCGCCGTAGGTTTCGTCCATGATCCGGCCTTCGTAATACTGGTTAAATCCTTCGTCGAGCCAGGCTTCTTCAAATTCATTCGAGGCTAGTAGCTGCATGAAATACTGGTGCCCAAATTCATGAACCGTTACCTGCTCCGGAAAGCGAGCGCCTTCGGGCAAAAACGAAACGGTTCCGGCGGTGATGAACGTTGGGTATTCCATGCCGGCTGAGCCGTCCGCGTGAAACGGTGGGTCCACGATGGTCAGGTTGGGGAAAGGGTACGTGCCGAGGTGTTTATCAAAATACGTTAAAGCCGCTTTGGCCGCGTCGAGGTGACGCTGGGCCTGGTGCAGATGTTCGGGCTGCATCAGAAGCTCGATGCTGACTGTCCCGCCTGCTGGGCGTTTCCAGTTGTCGTCAACAACCTGAAAATGAGGTGAGGCTGTCCAGGCGAAATCGACGACATCTTCGGCGTGGTAGAGAATCGTTTTGGTGCCGTTCGCGTGCAGCTTCTCCGACTGGAACAAGCCCGTAGCGCTTACCCAGTATTCCTTTGGGGCGGTGATATTTACGTCATATACGCCGTAGTCAGCGTAAAATTCGGAGTGCGCGTGAAACTGATGACAATTCCACTGCCCGGTTTTCGCGTACCGCGTACCGGCCGGTTCATACACGCCAATCTTGGGAAACCACTGACCGACCAGAAAGTAATCGCGGCTGAAGCCAGTACGGGCAAAAATCTTGGGCAGTTTGGCCTGAAACGTAATGTCGAGCACAATGGTCTCTCCCGGCCCGACGGGCTTGTCGAGCGGTACGCGGATCACCGTCCGATCTTTTTTATTGCCGTCGTCGGGTTGGATAAACTGGTACGCCAGCGCCTGGCCGTTGCGTTGTTTCATGGAGACAACATCAATGGAGCCATACGGATTGTCTTTTGCAGTACGGTCGATTTCGGTACCCCGGAGCTGCCCGCCCGATTCGCGCATAAACGTCGATTTCTCATCGCGGAAGGCGTTGAGGTACAAGTGAAACTGTAGCTCCTGAATTACGTCGTTCGAGGGGTTCCGCCAGGTGAGCGTCTCTTTGCCCGTGAGTTTTTTCGTGATCGGGTCGAGCGTTACGTCTATCCGGTAATTCGCCAGCCGGGGGCTAAGTGGCTGCGGAAAGATCGACTTTGGAGCCTGGCTAAGCCCCCTTACGGCAAAACTAAAGAACAGTAAAAAAAGCAGTGGTTGTCTCATCGTAAGTTTCCCGGAAACCGGCCGCTGGCCAGCCAGTCAGTCAAAGATACACCTTATTCGGTCACGCACTCCGGTCTGATTGAACGTAGGGGCCAGGTACCGCTCTTCCTGCCGGGCGTTTTGTTCTAACCGGAAAAACAGGCATATTGATCAGGTATTTACCTATTATTCGACAACCTGAACATCATGAAACAGTCTCTCCGTTTGCTGCTCTTTTGCTCACTTTTGCCCGCTCTGGCAACTGCCCAGCCTTACGACCTGATAATTAAGAACGGGCGTGTAGTAGATGGCACTGGAAATCCCTGGGTACGGGCCGACGTCGCCATTCGTAATGGACGTATCGTTCAGATAGGAAAACTGCGCTCGGCCGACGCGACGCGGATTATTGATGCCAACGGATTGATTGTGGCCCCCGGCTTCATCGACGTACATGCGCACGTTGAGGGGGATCTGGAAACGCAGCCGGGTGCGCCTAACTTTACCCACGACGGCGTAACGACCCTAATCACCGGTAATTGCGGCAGCTCGGGCACCAACTTTAGGCGCTATTTCGATACGTTACGCGCCCAGGGTATATCGATTAATCTAGGGTCGCTGATCGGGCATAATTCGGTGCGGCTGAAGGTGATGAAAACGGCATTTCGTGAGCCAACGGCCCGTGAGCAGGCCGACATGGAAACGATCGTACAGCAGGCTATGCAGGACGGAGCGGTTGGATTGTCGACGGGGCTGATTTATACGCCCGGTACGTATGCCCGCACGCCCGAGATTGTGAATCTGGCGAAAGTGGCGTCCCGGTACGGGGGTGTTTATGCATCGCACATTCGGAACGAAGGACAGGAAGTGAAACAGGCCATTGAAGAAGCCATTCAGATCAGTCGCGAAGCCAACATTCCAGTCGAGATTTCTCACTTCAAAGTGGCCAGCAAGCTTTTATGGGGGAACAGTACGGAGACGATCGAGTTGGTCGAAGCGGCCCGGCGCGAAGGACTGGACGTAACGGTAGACCAGTACCCATACACGGCATCCAGTACGTCGCTGGCCAGCATCCTTCCGTCGTGGGCGCTGGCCGATGGCGATTCGGCGGTGCTGGCCCGTTTTCGTGACCCGGCTACGCGGACCAAAATTCGGACGGAGATGCTGGAAAGCCTCAAGAAAAATCTGCGCAAAAACTACGACTACGCGGTGGTGGCCAGCTACCGGGCCGATACTACGTTCAATGGGTTGAGCATTACGCAGATCAACCAGAAACTAGGCCGGAAAAATACCGCAACTGCCGAAGCTGATCTGGTAATGGAACTCATGGAGCGGGCCGACATGAAACGCATCCAGATGGTGTACCATACCATGTCCGAAACCGACGTTGAAAACATCCTGCGGTATCCGAATACAATGATTGCTTCGGATGCGGGGGTGGCCAAATTTGGGTCGGGTATGCCGCATCCGCGTGCGTATGGTACCAACGCCAGGGTGCTGGGTCGTTACGTTCGGGAGCGAAAGGTAATTCCGCTGGAGGAGGCCATCCGGCGCATGACTTCACTACCCGCTCAGCGATTTCACCTGACCGACCGCGGGCTGTTACGTCCGGGCTATGCGGCTGATCTTGTCCTCTTCGACGAAAAAACCGTTGCGGACAAAGCGACCTACGAACAGCCTCATGCCTACACAACGGGTATTTCGTGGGTGCTCGTTAACGGAACACCGGTTATTGAAGAAGGCAAACACACGGGTCAGCGTCCCGGCCAGTTACTGATGGGACCGGGCTACGTTGCCAGCCTGGCTGGCAACAAATAACAGGCGACTGGGGCTGAACTGCGTTATCCAATACGTGGTGATTCGACCAGCGCTTCGCTTAAGCGCTGCAAAAGAATTTCTACGTCGCGCTGGCGGGCAAGTCGATAGCGCGCGAACGACGTACCGGGACCCACTTTGATCGTGTAGGCTGAGTTCGGCAGCTGCCGGAACATGTCTTCGTCGGTGGTATCGTCGCCAATACTGACGATAAAATCGTACGTGGCCTGTTCGTAGAGGCTGCTGGTAACGGTGCCTTTGCTGTGCAGGGCGGGCTTCACTTCAATGACTTTGCTGCCCTGAATAACGGTCAGGGGCGTTGATGAAGACAGAGCCCGCAACTGATTGGCTAATTCAATGGACTGCCCCTCAACGTCGTCGCTTTGAACCCGGCGGTAGTGCCAGGCAATCGCCGTTTCCTTCGCTTCGACAAACGAGTCGGGGAAACGGTCGACGTACTGGTTAAACAGCGAACGTACTGATTCGACCCAGTCATCGGTCGATAGGTCGAGCCGCTGCCAGTCCTGATCCGGCCTTTTCAGAAAGGCACCATGTTCGGCGACTAACTGGATGGGAATGTTGACAAAGGTTTGCTCCAGAAACACCCGGTTCCGACCGCTGATGACCACGATGTCGCTGCTTTCGGCGAGCCGGAGCAGCGACTGCCGGGTGGTTTCTGAGAGACGAGCTTCGGCGGGGTCATTGACAATAGGGGCCAGCGTACCGTCGAAATCGAATAAGAGCAGGCGCTGTTGGGCGTTCTCAAATTCAGTCGTGAATGAGGGCAGGGGAAGGTCCGTTTCTACCTGGCGCTGGTTGTTCAGCGTAGCATCAACGGCGCTCAGGAAGTCGTGGCTCCACCGGAATACGTTATGGTTTTGCAGGTACTCCCGCATGATTTTCATCCGTCGTTCCTGCTCGGCCGGACTCATGTCCAGCGCCTGCCGGATCGCCGAGGATACTTCCTGGCTGTCCGTTGGGTTGATGATGAGTGAGTCGGTTAGCTCCTGGGCAGCTCCCGCCAGTTCGCTAAGAATCAATACGCCCCGGTTGTCCTGTCGGCTGGCGATAAACTCTTTACAAACCAGGTTCATACCGTCCCGGATGGGCGTAATCAACGCTACGTCGCAGGCTGTATACAGGGCCAGCAGTTCGGGAAACGGCAGGGACATGTACGAATAAACGATGGGCCGCCAGCCGATGCTGCCGAACAAGCCGTTAATACGTCCGATGGTTTCGTCAATCTCGCGTTTCAGTTCCTGATAATGGCCAATCTTATCCCGAGATGGTACCACCGTGATAACAAACGTAACGCGGTTGTGCCATTCTGGATTTTCGATCAGAAAGCGTTCGTAGCCCTGTAGTCGGTAGATAATACCTTTCGTGTAATCGAGCCGGTCCACAGAGAAAATGATCCGGTTCTGCCGAAGCAAATCCTGATACCGATTTCGGATGTCAATAACTTCGCTGGTCTGAGCGCCTTCGTTGAACTTATTAAAGTCAACGCTGATCGGAAACGCCTTAACCGTTACGGAGCGATCGGGTAGAACCACCCGTTGGTTTATGGTAGGCAGGGCCAGCACTTCCGAAACGCTATTGATAAAATGCTGCGCATAGTCGGCCGTGTGAAAGCCGACAACATCGGCCCCCAATACGCCACTGATGAGCGCCTGCCGCCAGGTTCGGGGAAGCAGCTTGATAATCTCGTAGGTCGGAAACGGAATATGAAAAAAGTAGCCGATGGTTGCGTCAGGAACGGCCTGACGGAGCATATCGGGCAACAGCATTAGTTGAAAGTCGTGAATCCAGACCAGATCGCCCGGTTCGAGTGCCGCCGTAATCTCTTGCAGAAACTGCGTGTTGGCCTGCTGGTAGCAATCATAATCGCTGTCTCGAAACGACGCGTAGGTCGGAAAGTAATGAAACAGAGGCCAGATAAGGTCATTGGAAAAACCTTCGTAAAACCCCTTGTTGATGGCTTCGTCGATGAAAACCGGGTGGGCTACGAAGCTTTCGTTCTCGAACAATGACCGATCAACCTCTTTCAAAGACGGGTCTGCCTGACCGACCCAGTGGATCTTGGGCGTTGTCCCGTCGGGCGACTGGCCCATCTGCTCAGCCATGGACAGTACCGCCGAGACCAGGCCACCGGCGTTCTGAACCAATTCAATTCCACCGAAAGTCTGCTTGATAGTAAACGGTAAACGATAGGCAACGATGACTAAACGATTGTAGCTATGTTTTGAAACACTCATATCGGATAAACCTTCCATAACGCAATAAGGCTGGATGTAAAGTTCGTTCTCACAACTTAGACGGGACTTAAACAAATCTTAGAAAGCCCTTAGAACGATACCTGGCTGGTCGTGTTGTCGTATGTTCAGCACCGTTTGCTGGCCTGCGCTTTCTGGTATTCTCTGTGCCCGTTTAGTCTGCTTCTGTTGTTTCCATAAACTACCGGGGTAGTCTCATAGTTAGATAGAGCATCAGTAATAGTGAGGCAAACGCACTAAGCACGAGATTATGGCAGAGAGCAGCACCCAATTAGACGACAACCTGCATTGGTACAAGGATGCAATCATATATGAGTTACACATCAAAGCCTTTCGGGATGGCAATGGCGATGGGATCGGCGATTTTCAGGGCCTGCTCGAAAAACTCGATTACCTGCAGGAACTGGGCGTAACGGCCATCTGGGTCCTGCCGTTCTATCCGTCGCCCCTGCGTGACGACGGCTACGACATTGCCGATTACTACAACATTAACCCGTCCTACGGCACCATTCAGCAGTTCAAACAGTTTCTGGACGAAGCCCACCAGCGGAACCTGAAAGTGATTACGGAACTGGTAATCAACCACTCATCGGATCAGCACCCCTGGTTTCAGCGCGCCCGCAAAGCACCCAAAGGCTCACCCGAACGCGACTACTACGTCTGGACCGACGATCCTACGCAGTACAAAGATGTCCGGATTATTTTCCAGGATTTTGAAGCGTCCAACTGGACCTGGGACCATGAGGCTCAGCAGTATTACTGGCACCGCTTTTTTCATCATCAGCCCGACCTGAACTACGACAACCCGCTGGTGCAGGAAGAGGTGTTCCGGATGATCGATTACTGGTGCGACATGGGCGTTGACGGTTTCCGGCTCGATGCCGTTCCGTACCTGTTCGAGCGGGAAGGGACCAACGGCGAAAATCTGCCCGAAACCCACGCGTTCCTCAAAAAACTGCGCAAACACATCGACGATCATTTTCCGGGCGTCGTGTTTCTGGCCGAAGCGAATATGTGGCCCGAAGACTCCGCGTCGTATTTCGGTGATGGCGACGAGTGTCACATGAACTACCATTTTCCGGTCATGCCGCGCATGTTCATGGCGTTGCAGATGGAAGACCGGTACCCGATTACCGACATTTTCGACCAGACCCCCGATATCCCTGCTACCTGCCAATGGGCCATTTTCCTGCGCAACCACGACGAGCTTACCCTCGAAATGGTGACCGACGAAGAGCGGGATTACATGTACAAGACGTACGCCAAAGACCCCAAGGCTAAGATTAACCTCGGCATCCGGCACCGGCTGGCTCCGCTGATGGGCAACAACCGCAAGCGAATCGAGCTGCTCAACAGCCTTCTGTTCTCTCTGCCAGGAACGCCCGTTTTGTACTACGGCGACGAGATAGGTATGGGGGATAACGTATATCTGGGCGACCGCGACGGTGTGCGAACACCCATGCAATGGTCACCTGACCGGAACGCGGGCTTCTCGAATACGAATCCGCAGAAGCTGTATCTGCCTACCATTCTCGATCCTGAATACCACTACGAATCCGTCAATGTGGAAACCCAGCGCCGGAATACGTCGTCGCTGTTCTGGTTCACCAAACGGATGATCAACCTGCGCAAAAAGTACAAGGCGTTCGGGCGGGGCGACCTGAAATTCGTGAATGTCGAGAACCCGAAGGTGCTGGCCTTTACCCGTACCTACGAAGATGAGACGCTGCTGATTGTGGTCAACCTGTCGAAATATTCGCAGCCCGCCGAAATTGACCTGATCGACTACAAAGGATTTACACCGGTCGAAGCATTCAGCCGTAACCAATTCCCGGTCATTTCAGAGACGGGGACGTACTTCTTTACCCTGGCTCCGCACGATTACCAGTGGTTTGTGCTGGAGAAAGTACGTCCGGATGCGCTCGAACGGGCCGCATTGCCAACGATTACGGTTAAAACAATCAACGATTTAACCAATAAGCGTACCCGCGAACTGCTGGAAACCCGCGTCTTGCCCGCCTATCTGGACCGAATGGATTGGTTCAATGGAAAAGGCCAGAAATTATATGGCCTGACCATTACGAATTACGGACGGATTTACCACGACGACACCCGATCGTACATCGTCATGATTGAAGTGACGTATGAGCGGGGATTACCCGAAACCTATCAGCTGGCGCTGAGTTTTGTGGGCGATGACCGGGCTGACAACATCACCGCTAACTGTCCGCAGGCAGTGCTGGCCAACGTACAGATAGGCGAAGAGAAAGGCGTGCTGTGCGACGGGCTATACACCTCCGAGTTGCAGCAGGCACTCATCGCCCAAATGGTAAATAATCAGCCTAATACGGGTACTGATCATAACATTGTCTTCCACAGCACGGGTGCTTTAAATTCCTTCGCTGGCGAGCGGACCGACATTAAAAGCAAGCTCGTGACCAGTGGGCCAAACTATACAGCCATCAGCTACGACAACTGCTATTTGCTGAAGATGTACCGGAAGATCGATGGATCAGTTAATCCGGATGCTGAGATAAACAGCTATCTGTCCGAAACGGCGGGTTTTGAATACGTCCCTGCTTTCTCGGGAACCATCGAACTGCGCGACGAAGGTGAGCGTGAGCCGGTGATGCTGGGTATGATGGAGGTGATGGTTGCCAACCACGGCGATGGCCACAGCTTTATGCTGGAACGGATTAACAACTTCATCGAGCGGATCCTGGCCCGGGAACGTAGTGAAATGGCCCCGCTGAACCAGCGGGGAACATTTGCCGAACCCGTGGCGATGGACGAGCTGCCGGCGGACGTACGCGAACTGCTGGGTGAACATGCATCCGAACAGGCCCGGCTCATGGGTAAGCGGGTAGGGGAGATGCACCTGGCCCTGGCTGCGGGTACCAGCCTCAAGGAGTTTTCGCCCGAAGCCTTCTCGCTGCACTATCAGCGTTCTCTTTTCTCCGGAATGCAGTCATTGGTACGCGAAAGTTACCAGGCTCAGCAACGTAATCTGAAACGTATACCCGACGATATTCAGCCGGAAGTGCAGGCCATTCTGGGTCGGAAAGAAGAAGTGCTGCGGGTGCTGAAACGAATCTACGCCAAAAAGCTGGAAGCCACCAAAATCCGCATTCACGGTAATCTGCAACTCGAAAACATCCTGTTGACGGGTAAAGATGTAGCCATTCAGGATTTTGGGGGTGATCCGAGCCGGAGTTACAGCGAACGACGGCTGAAACGCTCGCCATTGCGGGATGTAGCCACCTTAATCCGTTCGTTTTACTACGTAGCATACGAAGGCTTTCTGAACAATGCGCACGTACCGCCCGAAGATACCGTTCAGCTTCTGCCGTTCGCTGATTTCTGGGCGCACTCTATGAGCGGATTCTTCCTGAAAGCCTACCTCACGGCGGTCGAAAACAGCTCATTTATCCCAAATCAATCCAAAGATTTGCAGATGATGATCGAAACTTACCTGCTCGAACGGGCAGTAGCCGACTTAAGCTATGAGCTTAGCCATCGGCCCAACTGGGTACGGGTGCCTTTGCAGTTGATCAAATCTGTAATTAATCAGTAAACATGTTTTTATCATTCCTACGTACCGATGTTCATTTTAAAACGAACATCGGTACGTAGGAATGATAAGTAAGTTATTAAAATACATACTTGACTTGACAGTCAAAGGCCTTCAAACCCGTGCATTTTGGTAGACTACACGCCTATACAATCGCCCGACGAACTCTTTGGCGAACTGTTCCAGGATGTTCAACTGGGCAACGTTTTTCCAGATTCCAAAACCTTCGTCGATTGCATTCCGAAGCTGGCACCAGCCGACATTGTCGCCCTGTATAACTCGGAAAAAACAAAGCCTGATTTCAGCCTCAAGGCCTTTGTCGACAAGTATTTTATGTTGCCCAGCCAACCCGCGGGTGACTACGTCAGTGACACCACTGTAAGTACCCAGGCGCATATCAACGGGCTTTGGGATCAACTTACCCGACCCGCCGATCCACACGTAGCGGGCAGTTCCCGCCTGTCCCTGCCGCATCCGTACATTGTGCCGGGCGGTCGCTTCCGCGAGATCTTCTACTGGGATAGCTACTTTACCATGCTTGGTCTGAAAGAAGCTGGGCGGGTAAACCTGATCCGCAACATGATCGACAATTTTGCGTACCTGATCGACGAATATGGCTTTATCCCGAATGGCAACCGAACCTATTTCTTGAGCCGGTCGCAACCACCTTTTTTTGCGCTGATGGTGAAACTGCTCGCCGATATAGAGGGGCCTGATACCTTGACGACTTACCTGCCGCAGCTACAACGGGAATATGACTTCTGGATGGCGGGGCAGGAGGAACTAACTCCCGTTCAGTCAATAGCCAGACGAGTCGCCCTGCTGCCCGACGAAAGCGTGCTGAACCGCTACTGGGACGACCGGATAACACCCCGGCCGGAGGCTTTCCGGGCCGAATATAAACTGGCCCTAAAGGCTGTTGAACAGGAAATAGATACCGAAGCCTTACATCACCACCTTCGGGCTGCCTGCGAATCGGGCTGGGATTTTAGCAGCCGGTGGTGGCTCAATCACTCGCCCGCCATGGTATCTACGCATACCGCCGACATTATCCCGGTCGATTTGAATTGTGTGCTGTATTCACTGGAAACAACGCTCCGGGATATATACCAGATTACCGCAGAGTCTGAGGAACGTAATGGTCTGTTTGCTACAGCCGCTGAAGTCCGAAAAGAACGTATTCAAAAGACCTTCTGGAATGAAGAGACCGGTTTCTTTCATGATTACGATGCCATCGCGAAACGACAAACCGACAATGTAACGCTGGCGGGCGTGTTTCCGCTGTTCTTCCAACTGGCTACGCCCGAGCAGGCCAGCCGCGTTCACGACCGACTTAAGGCCGATTTTTTGCAAACGGGCGGGTGGGTCACGACGCTGGTTGACTCAGGACAGCAGTGGGACTGGCCGAATGGCTGGGCGCCTTTGCAATGGATCGTTTACAAAGGCCTGATGAGCTATGGTTTTGTCGAAACCGCCCATGAAGGCCGTGATCGCTGGCTGGCGCTGAACGATAAAGTGTTTAAGGCTACCGGTAAAATGACTGAGAAATATAACGTTGTCGACGCGTCGCTGAAAGCCGGTGGGGGCAGTTACACCAATCAGGATGGCTTCGGATGGACCAACGGCGTTTATCTGGCGTTGGATGGGCAAAGAGCGAAAGAGTGAGTTTCAAGAACCATCATTACGTGATCTAAGTAGTTGGTGATTAGGTTATTAACGATTAACTACTCTTACGAGTTTGTCCACGAAAACGGGGTTTGATATGCTTGTATATGTTAATCACTAATTTACTTTTTCGTAAATCTGCTCATTAAAAGTAATCATGGCATCGTATTTGATTGCGTAGGGCTGTAACCTTATTCGCGTTAAGCAACAATCAAGTACGCCATGAAAAAGCTCCTCGTAACCGTGCTGGCGGCTGGTATGACGACCGCTTCGTATTGCCAAAAGACATTCATTTTGTCCCATCAGGATAAAAAAGGATTCTTTGCCGTTTCGGCTGGAGCTAGTGTACCGGTTGGCCGATTTGCGAGTTCTTCACCAACGGACGAGCAGGCGGGTATGGCTGGCCGGGGTATCGTTCTGAGTCTGGCAGCCGGTTACCGGCTCGTGGGGCCGGTAGGCTTGATGGTCAGGGCCGAGCAGCATCAGAATACGGTGCAAACCCAGCGTATGGTAGATAACCTATACCGAAGCGAGACGGATGTCTGGACGGCGAAAGCGGATAACTGGTCGGTTACTACATTTATGGGCGGGCCGTATATGAGCCTGCCCTTTGGCCGGTTTACGGTCGATGCCCGCCTACTGGCTGGTCAGGCTACGGCGGTGCTGCCAAATACGGCGATGAACGGTAATTTTGGTCGGGTTGAGATGGGGGTTAAAACCACCGGATCGCAAAGTACGGCGACGGCGTTCGGGGGGGGGCTGGCTGTTCGCTACCGATTGGGCCGGAGTTTCTCCCTGCATCTGAACAGCGATTATACCCGTTCGCAATTTCAGTTCAGTAACTTGACCTCTACGGCTTGGAGCAGCAACGGGCGTTCCGAAAGTTCGCAGTACAGCAGCGACCGCATTGTTAGCGTTCTCGGTGTGTCGGCGGGCGTATCCATTTTATTCGGTAACGGTAACCGTCCATTCTAGCAACCGCTCACTGGCTCGGGCGACAACTCATCCGCTTCTGTTTGCAACCCTTCCGGCAACCGCGTAGTTTAGTAGTTAACTATCGTTGATTCAGACTATGACACCGCTTCGCCGACACGCCGTCCTCCGACGCGTTAAAGACATTACGCTCAGTACTACCTTAAGCCTGGCTTTGCTTAACGGCGCGGCTATACTTCAGAGTTGCAGTAACAACTCCGGGGAGGAAGCCGAACAGACCGAAACGCAGTTCAAGCGGGGTGTTCGGACTTATATCACCGAAACCGCGCCCGGCAATTTCAAGATTACCGATGAAGTCGAGGCCGAGCCTGATAAGGCGGGGGCGATTGTTAGCTACTTTGATGGCCACCGGGATACGTTGAGTGTTGAAGCCGCCAAACGACTCGTTGAGACGGACCAATCGACCCGGACCTATCTCGATAATCCGGCTGCGTACGGCTCTCATCATCACAACGGATTGGCTAATGCGTTACTGTGGGGTGGACTGGGCTATATGATCGGTCGGTCGACAGCTCCACAGTATCGTGATTACGAGCGCCGGTATGGATCGGGCGTTTACGCAAACTCAGGTCTGTACGAGCGGTCGAGCCAGGTTCGGGAAAATGTCCGGTCTTCCCGCGTAACCCGTACCGTTCGTCCGTCGAGCGGACGAAGCGGGTTCTTCGGTGGCCGTAGCCGCAGCTTCTCGGGCTAAGTTGGTCGATACGTACCGTTAAGCTGGGCGGTAGGTCAACCGGCCTGATCCACAAATCAGTACGATTGAGATGGCCCTGTTATATTGCCGTGTGTGCCGCACAAAAAATACCTTTAACTTCGTGTATGAATCGTGAAAAAAATCAGGAGCGGCTGCGGCAGGAGGAATTCGACATTTGTGTAATAGGCGCCGGAGCGAGCGGTGCCGGAGCGGCTTTAGATGCAACCTTACGTGGGTATCGGGTGGCGCTGATTGACCGGGGTGATATCGCCGGAGAAACGTCTTCCCGATCAACGAAGCTGATTCACGGCGGGGTGCGGTACCTCGAACAGGCGATTAAAAAGCTGGATCTGGCTCAGCTTCGGCAGGTACGCCACGGGCTGGCCGAGCGCCGGACGGTGATTCGTAATGCTCCCCACTTAGCGCATCCGCTGGCCCTACTGACCCCCGTATTCAGCGCTTTTGAGGGCCTATACATGTCTATCGGCCTGACCTTATACGGATTCTTCGCGGGTCAGGATGCATTTCCGAAGGGGCGCTGGCTCAGTAAAGCGCAGGCCCTCGCCAAAATGCCGACGCTGACTACCCGCATGCACAGTGCCGTGCTATATTACGATGGTCAGTTCAACGACGCTCGTTACGCCCTGGCTTTGGCTCATTCGGCCGATGAAGCCGGAACTGCGGTGGTTAACTATTTGACCGTAAAAGGATTTGAGCAGACAAATGGTAAGCTTACAAGGGCCATCGCAGCGGATCAACTTACGGGTGAGACATTTTCCATTGGGGCCAAGCTGTTTCTGAACTGTACGGGACCATTTGCGGATGACATTCGACTACTGGCTAACCCGACACTTGAGCGACGTATCCGGCCCAGCAAAGGCGTTCACATTGTATTGCCGCGCGAAACGCTGAAAAGTGACTGCGCCATACTGATCCCGAAAACCGCCGATGGACGAGTTGTATTCGCCATCCCATTCGAGGATAACGTATTCGTGGGAACAACCGACGACGACTATGCCGATCTAAAACGCGAACCTATGCTGGAACCCACTGAGGTCGATTATCTGCTCGAAACCCTACAGCCTTATCTGGCCAAAATGCCAACTCGGACCGAAATTCAGGCTGGTTTTGGGGGCATTCGGCCGTTAATTGTGAGTAGCCGGGCCAATACCAAAACGCTGTTACGTGACCATGAGGTTGAACATGACCCTTCCTCCGGCTTGCTGAGTTTACTGGGCGGTAAATGGACAACGTACCGACTGATGGCCCAGGATGCAATTGACCAGGCTGGGGACTTACTCGATACCGACGTACCAAGCTCCACGGAACAGCACTACCTGGTTGGGGGCGAAGGGTATCGGTTTGACGATTGGCTACTGCTGCAAAATCGCTATGGCTTACCCACTGATGTTTGTCAGCACCTCATGCGAACCTACGGCAGTCGTGCCGAGCGAGTCGCGCAACTAACGCAGAAACAACCCGCATTGGCGCAGCGGCTAACGGCTGATCAACCATTTCTGAACGCAGAAGTCGTCTATCAGGTGCGCGAAGAGATGGCCGTTATGCTTCGCGACGTACTGGCCCGGCGCTGGCGGCTCGAACTGGCTGACTGGCGATTAACGGCGCAGGTCGCTCCCCAGGTCGTCGAGTTGATGGCCAACGAACTGGGCTGGACCGATTCGTATAGTCAGGAACAGGTCGCGTCGTATCAGGCGCTGCTGGCATCGTTTGTAAAGCAAGCCGGTTTAGCGCCTGGCCAGCCGGAAATGGCTACGGTCTGATTAAGCCAGAAAACGGGTCTTCAACTCTGGCGTGGGTAGCATGCAGGCATCGCGTTTACCGAACCAGCGGTAGCGGTTATGGGCAATAAAGCTGTATAAAGCGTCCCGAATGGGTTTGGGAATAACGATAAATCCATAGAGAAAAGGCCAGGCTCCTGACAAGTGGCGGGCCACCCGTAACGCAGCCGTCGATTGCTCGTAGAAGCGGCCATTTTCCCAGACGACAAAGGAAGCAAACTCACCGGTTGATCGGCCGAGCCCACGTAATACGTCCTGACCTAAGTCCGATTGCAGGGAAGCGAACCGAAAATACGCCGTTGGGTCGCGTTCAATAACAAACGTAACCGCAGCATTGCAGAGGTTACAGACACCGTCGAATAAAATCAGGGGCTGGGTCGGTTGCGTAGACATGGTTGCCTACGTAACACAAAACAAGGGCAATACGTGCTACTTTCGCTTTGTGGGCTGGTGCTGCATCAACTCGTTAATCTCCTGCTCAACGTGAGTGATGGGCATCTTCACCACCAGATGCTGGTGCCCTTTACCCGCATCGTCCCAACCGTTCGAGCCATCGGCGTTCAGCGTTAACCGACCCGATTTAACCGTATAATACGGTGCGTAGCCTTTCACGCCAACGAGTACCGCCGTTTGATCCCAGCTCATGCGTCCCTCTTTATCTTCGTCAGCCATGGGCAGGCAGATGCGAAACACATCCTTAACCGGGCTGTTCTGAATGGATGCATTTCGCGTCAGAGGCAAACCGCTGTGAATCTTCTCGCCGATTTCGAAGCCGCTGAGGACAACCGGCGTTGGCCATTCGGCGAAAACAACTTTGGAAGCAGGCGTGTCTTTGAAGACGTTATATTCCCGACCATTCGGGAATTTTCCGGCCATGCTGACCAGATTTTTTACTTTCTGCCGGACCAGGTCTCTGCCCGACAGCTTCGAATATTGATCGGGCTTAGATGCCAGCAGATTCGCCAGGTTGGTCATAAACCCGACCGTTATGACTGTTACGCTGCGATCGGGCTGTCTGGCCAGAATCTGGCGGTATAGGGCAACGGCATCGGGTACGTCATCGTTCGCTTTAATCTTGTGCGGATACCGCGCTACGAGTGTATCGGACCAGTGCTGCACATCTTTGTCGGAAACGGCCGGGCCTTTTGGTACGCCGATGGGTAAGTTTGGCCGCCCAAAATACGTATTCAGCACGCTCAGGACCGGCGTTACGTTCGGGTAGTTTGTGCTGGCGATGGTCGCCAGGATCTGCGCCCGCCCGCTGTCGGCAAAGGCGTGCAGCAACGTAATGGCTCCTACATCATCGTAGTCGGGACCCATGTCCGTATCAAAAATTACAGGGACAGGCGCGGTATTGCGAGCCGATTGGGCCTCGGTTTTACCGGCTATCAGCAGAAACAGCAGTCCAAACAAAACAGACGTGATACGGGTCATAAGCAGAGTTGTTTTGCAAAAAGAATACGAACGCTCGCTCTCTACTTTCTTTTCCACATGATTTCGCTCAAAACCCTTACAACCTCACCTGATACCCAACTTCGGAATCTCGGCTGGGATTGGATGCTCGGTCAGGATACCCTGCCTTATCTGGCTAATGAAGTGGTGATCGTCAGCCCGGCCGAAGCCGATGCATATTACGAAGCGGCCAACGAGTTGTACGAAATGCTGGTAGCCGCCGGGCAGCACGTGATCGACCAAAATCGCTTTGCCGAACTGGGCATACCCACCAATCTGGTCGAACTGATCAAGCAATCGTGGGACGACGACCGGCACATTCACCTATACGGGCGATTCGATCTGGCAGGCGGCTTGAACGGCAAACCGATAAAATTGATCGAATTTAATGCCGATACGGCAACCTGCCTGCCCGAAACCGCCGTAGTACAGTACGCGCACCTGCGGGCAAATGGGCTGGATGAAGGTCACCAGTTTAACGCCGTCTTTGAAACACTGACGAGTCAGTTTGAGGAACTGCTGGCCGTAAACCCGGATTTGCAGCCGACCTTACTCTTATCGGCCATACGCGACTTCCCGGAGGACGATGCGAACGTAGCATTACTGGGCGAAGCCGCGCGGGAAGCTGGTTTTGAGGTAGAATTTGATTTTATTGATAACGTAGAGTTTTCAGCGGAAGAGGGTATTTTCTGGCAGAATTCCAAAAATGGTCAGTTCGAGAAACTTGATTTCTGGTTTAAGCTGGTTCCCTGGGAGTCGATCGCCGAAGACGAACCGGAACTCACGCAGATACTGGCCGAAATCGTACGGAAGCGGTTAGCCGTTGTGCTTAATCCGGCTTACACGTTGCTTTTTCAGTCGAAGTATATCCTGAAAATCCTGTGGGAACTGTACCCAAATCATCCGCTTCTGCTCGAAACGGCTTTACAGCCGCTGGCCGGAAAGCCGTGCGTAGAGAAAGTGCTGTTCGGTCGGGAAGGGGCCAACGTCCGTATCCTGAACGCTGACGGCAGCGAGCGGCAGGCCGTGGATGGTGAATACAGCGCGTACCCCAAAATTTACCAGGAATACGTTGAGTTCCTTCAGGATTCGGCAGGCAATACGTATCAGGCGGGTGTGTTCTACGCCGGTGACGGGTGCGGACTTGGATTTCGGCGGGGTGGCCTCATCCTCGATAATGGAGCCGGGTTTGTTGGGCACATAATTCAATAAAAAAAGTGGCCTACAACTTTGTAGGCCACAGGGTAGCTACGGCAGGATAATGGCAAACGCAACTAACTTAGTTTCCTTCTTGTGACTTCAGCGCTTTCCGCTGCCGTTTGCGCTCCATGAACTGCGTACGTTGTTCGGGCGTCATACCGTTCAGACGGGCCTGTAGCCGTTCGCGGTGGGATTGTTTAAACGCTTTCCGTTCGGCGGGTGTCATCTGCGCCAGTCTAGCCTGACGTTCGGCTTTGCGTGCTTCGCGTTGCTCTGGCGTTGGTTTGGGTCTCCCGGCAGGTCCCTGCGTTTGGGCATACGCCCCAGCGGATATAAATAAGGTCATGACGACCATCAGCACCCGGTTCGCTCTCATAGGGTTTATCAATTTATGGCTGTTGGATACCGGAAGAGAGCAAAGGTTTAATCAATGTACATACGTTTTTGGTTCATTCATGTAGCCTATCTGTGCAGCGAGTGATTATGCCAGATACAGGTAGCCAACCAAACGCTGGTTATGACTAATCTGAGCCTTTATCTGCAAGCCATTGTTTACATGGCTGCCGGAATTAATCATTTTCTGAACCCTAAAATGTACCTGGCAATTATGCCGCCCTATGTACCGGCGCACAGCCTGATGGTGACGTTAAGTGGTATCGCTGAGGTTGCATTGGGAATTGGATTGCTGTTTCCAGCCACGCGTTCATTATCGGCCTGGGGGTTGATTTTGTTACTGATTGCCGTTTTTCCGGCCAATTTGTACATGGCTACGTCCAGCCGGTTTCGAAAATTTCCGGTCTGGTTGCGCTGGGCCCGGTTACCCTTGCAGGGCGTACTGATCTGGTGGGCGTATCAATTTACGTAAAAGCAAAGCTCACCAAAAGCGGGTTGCGTTTGAACTGACCCCAGCGCCACGTACCATAAACTGGGCGATGGTTTCCCTACGTATGAGTTTACGTTACGTGTTATGCCCGAACGGCCCATACCGCCCCCAATGCATGTAGAACAAATATCGTGACCTATCTCGACGTAAAGAACCTGTTGCTCTCGCTGGAGCAACCCGAACGGGCATCGTTTGCAGCCCGTTTTTTTCAGGTTAAACCCGGTCATTACGGGGAAGGCGACCAGTTCTTGGGCCTATCCATGCCGCAGCAGCATGCCGTTGCCAAACAATATCTCTACCTGCCACCTGAGGAAACCGAGCAGTTAGTCCGTGACCCATACCACGAATGTCGCATGACAGGCCTGTTAATCTGGGTGTATCAGGCCCGGTCTGGCGTGACCCGGTCTGGCGTGACCCGGTCTGGCGTGACGATTCGCACCAATCCTGGTCGGGCGGAACTGGCCGACCGGTACGTAGCCAACCGGCGCTACGTTAACAACTGGGATCTTGTGGACTCGTCCAGCCCGGCTATTTTAGGGGAGCATCTGCTGCACACCGACCGCTCGATACTTTACGAATTAGCTGAAGAAGACCACTTCTGGACACAGCGCATGGCGATGGTGGCTACGCTGGCGTTTATTCGCGAAAGACAGTTCGGCGACACCTTTGCCTTGGCCGAGCAGTTTATGCAGCGCAAACGGCACGACCTTGTGGACAAAGCTGTGGGCTGGATGCTTCGGGAGGTCGGCAAGCGCAATCTTGATGCCTTAGAAGAATTTCTGCATGACCACATCCGACAGCTACCCCGCCCAGCACTACGTAACGCCATTTACAGTCTGACCCCGGCCAAGAAGCGGTATTATTTGGAATTGTAGATAGATATTAACTCATTTATGGACAAGCCGTAACTTGCCGACAAGACAGCCAGGTAAGGCTAACTTGCGCTGACAGGCTTGAAAGTTAATACGTTCCTATATGAATCTAGCAGTACCAATGGCAGCCGGGCAGGTAATAAAAGCGCGCACCGCCACTCAATTGATTTTTCTGGTTTGTGGTTTGGGCATGTCGAGCTGGGCACCGATGATTCCCCTGGCTAAAGACCGTCTGGCCTTGAACGATGCCGATCTGGGTCTCTTACTGCTCTTATTGGGTGGCGGGTCCATGCTGATGATGCCAGCCTCAGGTTGGCTGGTGGGTCGCTATGGTAGCCGCATAGTCATGGCTGGCGCAGCACTGCTGATGGCGCTTGTGCTGCCACTTCTGCTTGTTCTTTCTTCCACCGTAACTATGGCTGTAGCACTCTTTCTGTTCGGTTCCTGCATTGGTACAATCGATGTGGCTATGAATGCGCATGGGGTACAGGTGCAGAATCTGTACGGAAGGCCTATTATGTCGTCCTTACACGGCCTGTTTAGCGTAGGGTGCCTGTTCGGCTCCCTGGGATTAGGCTTCCTGATAAAGTTGGGGCTTAACCCGGTCTATGCCATTGTCAGCATTGCCGCTTTGATGGTTCTCATCACCCTAACCCAGTACAGAAATTTGTTTCCGTTGGAAATAGAAGAACAGGCCATCGCCAAATTCTCGGCGACGGACCAAAAGCCAGCTAGTGCCAATCAGCGGTTGAGCTGGCTGAATGGCCGTGTCTTATTCCTGGGCTTAATGTGCTTTGCTATTTTTCTGGCCGAAGGAGCGATCCTGGACTGGAGTGCTATCTTTCTGCGGGAGACAAAAGGAGCCGCTCCTGAATTTGCCGGAGTAGGCTATGCCGCCTTTTCAATTGCGATGGCGACGATGCGATTAGCTGGTGACAAACTAATCGCTCGCCTGAATGAGAAAACGGTGGTCGTTGGTGGAAGCCTGATCGGTGCCGCCGGATTGACCCTTTCGGTCTTAAGTCCAGGGGTAGTTGGCGTACTAATAGGCTTTGTGCTGCTGGGCCTGGGGGCGGCTAATGTAGTGCCCGTATTTTTCAGCGAAGCGGGCAGACTACCCGGTGTATCCCCTACGGTGAGTATCCCCGCTATTACGACAATTGGCTATACGGGACTACTGACCGGCCCGGCTTTGCTGGGCTTTATCGCTTACCATTTCTCGCTATCCATGGCTTTCGTCGCTGTAAGCTTACTGCTGGTGTTCGTCGCGCTGGCATATGGAATGAAAGGAAAAGCGCTTCAAGCTTGACGTCAAGCTCGTACCCATATCTGTAGGGGCGCGTCCGGACAAGATTAGTCCGCAAATGGACATTATAAGTTGAGCTTTAAAGTTAAAGTATTGATAATGAATTTGTTATTTTTGTGGTATACATATTGATTACGCTTGATGGAGCTCAACGTTGATTTCAAAAGCTCTTCAAGTCTATGAGAAACATATCTGCTAAATCAATTTTCAATTTAATTATCCTAGTAACGACTTGGGTAGGTACTAATGAAACGGTCAGAGCACAAGTTAACCAGCCTGTATCATTACCCGACACCGAGATACAAACAGTTCGCTCCCGTGTCCTCAACGGAGAAACGTATCAGTTACTCGTTCACTTTCCGGATCAATATGATACCACTAAACGATACGATGTCTTGTATGTCCTGGATGGGCTTGATGCTTTTCCTATGGCTATTAGTTGTTTAGGTATTTTGCATGGAGAGTGCGAAAAAAACTATCAGGAACCCATATTGATTGGCATTTCTGATGGAGCAATGATTGGCAAGCCGGGAAACAAACGTGATCGCGATTATACGCCAACCGCATTTACAACTAAGTGGGGGTCAAGTGGCGGTGGCGGTGGGCCTAAATTCCTGCAATTTATAGAGCAAGAAGTAATACCCTTTATTGAAAAACGATACCCCGTAAAACCAAATCGCGTACTGTATGGGTACTCGTATGGCGGATTATTCGCTTCGTATGCTCTTCTATCTAAGCCCAATCTGTTTCAGAAAATACTGATTGGAAGTCCATCCTTGTTCGCTGATGACAATGTAATCGTACGAAAGCTCTTGCCGGATTATGCACATTCGCATACTGACTTATCAACGAAAGTCTGGTTGTCAGTGGGTCAAACAGATGAGAACCTTCTTGACGACGCCCAAGAATTTGCATCGGCTTTACAAAGTAAGAACTACTCGTCTCTACAGATCCAATCCACGATTTTACCCGGTCTGAATCATCTGACTGGCATACAACCTACGATGCTACAAGCACTGAAATGGGCATTTTGTACCGTTACGCCAACTAAATAACCGATTAAACAATCCAGCCGCTCTGTAATCTGGACCTGGCCAAGAAGTGGTATTATTTGGAATTGTAAGCGCAGGCTACGTTTTGTCTTCGAACAGGCCGACCTACACAGACCTGAACGGGCTGGAGAAGCAGTATCTCTTAAAAAATAATTGGTTATCGTAAAGAGCGGGTTTAACAAAGGAGGTCAATATGTGATTTGCTAACTTGATTCGATTTACTGAGTTTGCTTCTTATGAACTACCTATGTCTGCAATTTTAAAGGCCCATATCGAAAAGCTACTTCAAAACGCTTTGCCCAACTACGAAGGCATTGAGCGGTTTTTTGTGCCAGTAGTACTGCACAAAAAACAGAATCTGCTCACAGAAGGCACCATATGCCGGAGCAACTACTTTGTAGTACAGGGCTGTCTGAGAATGTTTTTTGTCAATGAAAAAGGCGTAGAGCAAACCGTACAGTTTGCTCTAGAGCGGTGGTGGTTAGCCGATTATACCTCGTTCTCCGCCCAAAGCCCGTCCGGCTTTTATATCCAGGCGGTGGAACCTTCCGAAATACTCAGCCTGACTCACAGCGCGCAGGAAGAACTGCTTCAGGCTTATCCGCAGCTGGAACGTTATTTTCGACTAGTGCATCAGCGGGCGCATGCCGCTGCTCAGTTCCGTATCAGGATACTGTATGGCTACTCGCGAGAAGCGCTTTACCACCAATTCGTCCGTCGGTATCCTGAGTTTGTGCAGCGTATTCCGCAATACCTGCTTGCTTCTTTCCTAGGCTTTACGCCGGAATACCTTAGTGAACTGCGTGGTCGGAGTGCTTCTTAAACCAGTTTAAGTAAATGTGCTGCGCGTTGTTTCGACCTTTGCTGCATCAAAAAACAAGACTATGCAACAGCGCGTAAACATTGAAAAAACACTGCCCGGGGTATGGAAAGCGATGTATCATCTATCCGGTGCCATCACCAGTTCAACGCTCACCTCCATCCAGAAGCACCTGATCACAATCAGGGCCTCGCAACTTAACTCTTGCGCTTTCTGCCTCAATATGCATACGAAGGAAGCCTTGCAGGCTGGTGAACTGCCGCAACGTATCTTTCTGCTGAGTGCCTGGAAAGAGACCAGCCTATTTACCCCCGAAGAGAAGGCTATACTAGCGCTGACAGAAGAGGTTACCCTCATTCATCAGTATGGTGTATCGGACGAAACGTACAGCCAGGCGCGATCTTTTTTTGATGATCAGACGATCGGCGAAATCATCAGTTTAATAGTGGTGATTAATTCCTGGAACCGCATTGCCGTTAGCACGCAGTTGCCTGTTCAGAAATAGCCGTTCCTGCCTATTTACAACAAAGTCACGTGAGTTGCGGATTGTATCTGAACTAGATAGCAAAATCGGAGCCAGTATCCAGCAGTACTTGGTATGAACGCTGTTAGATACTGGCTTGCCTTCGCGATGCCAGTTCCGTATTCTATCGAACCCCTTACAGGAAAGCCTGGCAAAGATTGCGGTCATCTTCGTAGCCATTTTCACCCTGGTACTCATGCTGGGGGCTATGATGTACGTAGGGACGCGACGTACCAATGGATTCGAAAGCACACCGGTCAGTATTTACTGGCCCATTACCACCGTGGGCTACGGAGACATTATGCCTGGCACGACATTGGGAAAGTTAATTGCCAGTCTAATCCTGATGTTGGGTTACGTCATCATCGCTGTGCCGACCGGCATCGTGGCCATAAGCCTGTGGGTGCTTCAAACCGCATGCAGATCGTGCCCTGGTGCGCCCAAATTATGGACGCCAGGGCACGATCTGCATGCGGTTCATTGCGAATGTGCGAGCGTCAGCTACAGGTCTGTTGCCATTGAAGGTGGGGCTTACGTATCCCCGTCTAACGAACGGACCTGCCTGAGCAGCTAATTAAATGCTGCGTTATTTTTTGCTTCTTCCAGAATCTTCACCGCGTTCTGATAAGCATCAGCCCGAACCAGGTCCAGCTCGGCAATCTGTTTAGCACCGGCGACCGACAGCGTCTCGTAGGATTTTCTAAACTCACTCTCCAGGTTTTTGAGAACCGTCAGGGCTAAAATGTATTGGCCTTCTGTCATGGTTAACTTCGGTGTAAGGTGATTGTTGTATGGTTAATGCTGCAATCCCTACTCAAGACCAACGAGTTAAGGGTTGGGCCAGAGCTACTTTTTTATTCAAAAATTAGTTTTACTTCCAGGCAAATCAAATCGCTCACCGACATACACCTGACAAAGCTAGTTTCTGCTGGTGATGGATCGATTCTATCAGGTAACAGGCCACAAACCTGTTTTTTTCGGTACTATGCCACCCCTTACGGGATTATCGACCTGATCTGCATCCGTCAACATACTCCAAGGGGAGCGCTACTTCCGCGTGCCTACCAGATTCAGCATAAAAGCATATTCCAGCGCAATCTCTTTTAAAGCCTGAAAACGTCCCGATGCCCCACCGTGACCAGCTTCCATATTGGTGTGCAGCAACAACTGCGTTTCCTCGCCGGGATTATCTGTTTTCATGGTCCGCAGTTTGGCGACCCACTTGGCGGGCTCCCAGTACTGAACCTGCGAATCGTGCAGACCCGTCGTAACCAGCAGGTTCGGATACGCTTTCTTCGTTACGTTATCGTAAGGCGAGTACGACTTCATATAGTCGTAATATGTCTTGTTTTTTGGGTTTCCCCACTCTTCAAACTCACCCGTTGTCAGCGGAATGCTTTCGTCCAGCATGGTCGTCACTACGTCTACAAACGGAACGGCGGCTACTACGCCCCGGTACAGCTGCGGAGCCTGGTTGATAACGGCACCCATCAGTAAACCGCCCGCACTGCCGCCCATTGCGAACAGCTTATCCGCGCTGGTGTACTTGTTTTTGATGAGATACTCCGATACGTCCACGAAGTCGTTGAAGGTATTTTTCTTCTTGAGCATCTTGCCATCCTCGTACCACCGTCGGCCCATTTCCTGACCACCCCGGATGTGGGCAATGGCGAAGATGAAACCCCGGTCGAGTAGGCTGAGCCGGGTAGAGCTAAAGCCCGGATCGGTCGAATAACCGTACGAACCATACGAATACTGCAACAGCGGAGCCGAGCCATCTTTGGGCGTTCCTTTGCGGTAGACCAGCGAAACCGGTACCTGAACACCATCGCGGGCGGTGGCATAGAAACGCTCCGATACGTAATTATTCTTGTCGAAGCCGCCCAGCACTTCCTGCTGTTTCATCAGCGTTTTCTCCTTCGTATCCATATTGTAATCGAAGGTAGAGCCGGGCGTAGTGAGGGAAGCATACCCATACCGCAGGGTGTTCGTGTTGAAATCCGGGTTATAGCCGATACCCGCTACGTAGGCCGGTTCGCCAAAGTCCAGATACTCATCGGTTTTAGTCTTTTGGTTAATAATCCGAATATTGGTCAGACCCGCTTTCCGCTCGCCCAGAACAAGGTGGTTGGCAAATACATCCAGATTGTCCAGATAAACATCGGGCCGGTGGGGAATCACTTCTTTCCAGGCGGTACGGTCTGCTGTTTTACCTTCGGGTACCTCCATGAGCCGGAAGTTTTCGGCCTTCCAGTTGGTGCGCACGTAAAACTTGTCTTTGTAATGCACGATGTCGTACTCATGACCTTTCTCGCGCGGCAGAAACACCGTGAACGCACCCGTTGGCTGGCTGGCGTTCAGCAGCCGGTATTCGGTCGCTACGCCGTTATGATCAACGCCAATAGTGATGTACTTCTTCGACTTCGACCGGCCCAAACCCATATAGAACTGGTTGTCCTCTTCTTCGTAAACCAGTACGTCCTGTTTTGGATCGGTACCCAGTACGTGCCGAAATACCTGATAGCCGAGTAGGGTCTGGGGGTCTTTCTTGATGTAAAAAAAGGTCTTATTGTCCGTCGCCCAGGCAAAGCTGCCCGCTTCGGTGTCGGGGATCAGTTCGGGATAGATTTGCCCGGTTTTCAGATTCTTAATACGTAGCGTGAACAGGCGTCGGCTCACGGTATCTTCGCAGAAAAGCGCCAGTTCCTCATTGTCGGATACCTCGTAGCCGCCCAATTGGTAATAATTATGACCTTTTGCCAGGGCGTTCCCATCGAACATTAATTCCTCCGTACCCTGAAGTGAGCCTTCCTTACGGCAGTAGATCGGATACTCACCACCCGTTACGTAGCGGGTGTAGTAGTAATAATTGCCTTCTTTGTACGGAACTGACTCATCCTGCTGCTTGATCCGGCCTTTCATTTCGTCAAACAGCTTCTCCTGCAAATCCTTAACGGGAGCCAGCACCTGTTCGAGGTACGCGTTTTCGGCTTTTAGGTAATTGATCACCTCGGGGTTTTCGCGATCGTTGAGGTAGTAATAATTGTCGATTCGCTTGTCGCCGTGGATCGCTAACTCTTTGGGTTTGATGGCGGCTTTCGGAGCTTTTAGGGGTTGTGCTTCTGTCATACTGGGGAGCGTAAGCGTAATAATAAAGAGTAAACACGTTCTGTTCATGGCAGTTCGCCGTTCTCGGTTCGTTTATCAAGTAAGTTTGTAAAAATAAGCCTTTGCCCCCGTAAATCGGCGTGAAGCAACGCGAACCATACGGAAACAACGTATCGTTGCCGATACGTCCGATCCTGTCAACCAGAAATATGCTTGAACTTGTTGTTGCCCGGTATCAGGAAGATCTTAGCTGGCTGCGTAAACGTCCCGCCCGGCTTCGGGTGACGGTATACGATAAAGGCGCTGACGGTTCAGCTGGCGCTGATGCCATTCTGTTGCCAAATATTGGCCGCGAAGCGCATACGTATCTGCATCATATCGTCAGCCGCTACAACGATTTATCCGAGTGGACGGTATTTTGCCAGGGCAAACCGTTCGATCATGCCTATGATTTCAAGAAGACCCTGCAACGCCTGGCCGAAGCACCCGAAGGGGCATCGCCTTTTAGGTGGCTGGGGCACCTGATCGATACCGACGATGACCAGGGCGAACGGCTGTTTCGACCGTGGAGTAAGAACCAAGATGGTCGCGGGTTAGATCTTCGGAGCTTTCATCAGGCGTTATTTGGTACCGACGGGCCGGAGTTATATACGTTTGTGCTCGGTGCGCAGTTTGTGGTTCATCAGGACGTAGTGCGTCGGCGACCACTGACTTTTTACAAACGGGCGCTGGACGTGTCTGTTACGTTCACTGACGCTGCTCACTGCTTTGAGCGCTGCTGGGATCGTGTATTCAACGTAACCGGCATCGATCCAGACTGGCTTGCGGGTCGGCAAACGGTATTTCTAAAGCCTATGCGCCACCAAACACCTGCATCTGAAGAGTTGTCTCAGCATTCTGAACCATAAAAAGTTGAGCGGAATCCAAACGATGTTCCGCTTCTTGGTGTCTAATCGGTTGACTTCAGAATAACGGGTCTTTTTTGTATCTTTCGCTGAGATTTTCACCCCTTTCTATGCACCGAACGTTTTACGTACCTCGGTTCCGGCTCGTACTCTTCACGCTTGGCACCGCCGGTTTATTAACCGCTTTTCACCCCGACAAACTTTCGCTTGAAAAGGCATTCAGACGCATCAACGACGAAGTGCAGCAGCGTAGTCGTGCGTACGAAACCCTGGCCGATGCGTCGCAGCAGGTTGGTCACCGACTAACGGGCAGCCCAAACGGAACGAAGGCCGAAACGTATGCGTTCGACCTGCTTTCTTCGTATGGATTTAGTGACGTACGCTACGAACCGTTCGAGGTAGAAGCCTGGACGCGCGACACCGTTACGTTATCGGTGGTACCCGATCGGAGTGATAACTTCCGCGAAGTTTCGGTAGTGTCGCTGGCGCATTCACCCGTCGAAGCTCATGTGCGCGGAGAAATCGTGGACGTTGGCAACGGGCTTGAAGGTGACTTTGCCGCCGTGAAAGACAAGCTGAAGGGTAAAGTAGCGCTGGTGAACATTGGCCTGGCGGCTCCCACCAAAGGGGCGCGTAACCTCCACCGCTCCGAGAAAACTGCGTTGGCCATTCAACACGGCGCAACCGGCGTGATTATGGTGAACCTCGTACCAGGCAACGTCCTGCTTACGGGTACAGCCTCGGTAACGGGTAAGCTGATTCCGATTCCGTCGGTCTGTATTTCGCTCGAAAGCGGACAGGCGCTGCGAGCCTGGATGCAGGAAGAGCAGGGGCGGATTCACGCCCTGATCGACATGACCAACAAAAGCCGCAAGATTCGGGCGCGAAACGTAATTGCTACGTTGAAAGGCTCGAAATATCCCGATGAGAAAATCATTATCGGCGGCCACCTGGATTCCTGGGATCTGGCGACTGGTGCAATTGATAACGGCATCGGCTCGTTTGCCGTTATGGACATTGCCCGTACGTTCAAGAAATTGAAGCTGAAGCCGAAACGTACCATCGAATTTGTCTTGTTTATGGGCGAGGAGCAGGGGCTGCTCGGCTCGCGGGCGATGGTCGAAAACCTGAGAAAATCCGGTCAGCTGGATAAGGTTCGGTACATGATGAACCTCGACATGACCAACGACCCAACGGGCCTGAACGCTTTTGGCCGTTCGGACATGCTGACGTTCCTGAATCTGGTCGGCGAAACCATAAAGCAGGTTGAACCGGCCTTTGCGAACCAGATGCAGAACCAGGCCGGTCTGCACTCCGATCATCAGCCGTTTATGCTGGAGGGCGTTCCGGTAGTCGGCATGAACGGTCACCTGACTAAAGAGGTGCTTGACTGTTACCACGCCAACTGCGACCGACTGAATCTGGTTAACGCCGATCATCTGAAAAATACGGTCCGCTATTCAACCATGCTGCTGTACGCTCTCGCCGATGCCGACGAAATTCCAACCCGTCGCCAGACTGATAGCCAAACCCGCGATTTCCTGGTAGCGCAGGGCCTGCGAACACCCTTGCAGATTGCCAACGAGTGGCGCTGGAAAGAATAAATGAAATGGCGGGGGCTACTCAGGCCCCTGCTATCTGGCGAAATGCATAAGGAGAGAGAACCGACACTTTGGGAAATTCCAGTTTCTGAAGGACGTCGAAATGGCGATCATTGGTGATAATGCACTGAGCATTAGCGGCAACTGCGCAGTCTACGAACTTGTTATCGTCCGGGTCTGCTTCAATCGCAATCCAGTGGAAATAAGTGTCTGTTTTCTCGACAAACGGGCTGTAAGTAAGAGCCGTCAGAAAGCTTTCGGCAACCGTTGAGTCGTAGAACCGGCTAAAAACTTCAGAGTACTCCGTTAGAATTTCGTTAGAAACGCAGAGTGTGAACGTACCACTGATGATGCCTTCAAACAACCAGAAATTGCCTGATGTAGGGAGAATGGCATTCAGTAGCACGTTGGTGTCAACGACAATCTTCATGACTAAGGTTTGGAAACCCGATTGTGCTGATGGGCGATGGCGTCAATATCAGTCGCTGCCATTCTCCGCTCTTCCATCAGCTGCTGAGCCTGCATAGACGCCTTACGAGCAAAATATTGAGACAGCATTTTTCGGATTTCTACCAAATCGTTTTCGTCGACCGTAGGCATCGCAAAGGCTTTAAGTAGTTCAACCTGTAAAGGCGACAAGGGAGACGTAAGGTCTGTATGCATGACGAAGACAATTAATCTACCAAAAATAAACAGTGAATATCCGAATAACAATCCTACCGATACCCAAACCCGCGATTACCTGGTCGCGCAGGGCCTGCGAACACCCTTGCAGATTGCCAACGAATGGCGCTGGAAGGAGTAAAGGGATTTTCAGACAAACGTACTAATCCCGGAGGCTAAGCTTTCGGGATTTTTTATGCGCAACGCACAAATGATCGGGTGGCCCGCAGAACCGGAAACGATGTTTTTGTTACTTTGTAACGGCATCATCCCTGCCCCACACACGACTCACTATGGCCAAGAATACGTTTAGAGAACCCGAGCGGGTGGCTAAGCAAAAGAAGCAGCGACGAAAGCTGAAGCTGGCATCCTGGCTGAACGACTTTATCGGTCTTGACCGGCTCTTCGGCGAAGATAATGCCTGGCCGATCCGACACATCGACCGCATCCTTTGGGTAACTTTTCTGCTCATTTTATACATCGGCCTGAACCATAATGCCGAGCGGCTTGTCCGCCGGATTCAGCGGACCAAAATTCAGGTTGACGAACTACGCTCGCAGGCTACGGTGCTGCAGGCCGAATACGACCGAAGCGGTAAACAATCCGAACTTAGCAAACGCGTTACGTCCCTGGGCTTAACCGATAGCCAGACCCCACCCCATAAACTAGTTGTCAAGTCCGATGAACATTAAGCAGGATATTATTTCCCGGGCGAATAACGTCTTCTACGTCGTTATTTTCCTGGCGGTTTGCGTTGTGATGCGGCTGGTGTATGTGCAGTATTTTCAAACCTTCAAAGGCCGGTTCTGGCGCGAGCGGGTAGCGTCTACGCTGATTCAACGGGATACCATCCGGGCCATGCGGGGAAATATCTACGCGGCCGACGGGCGCTTGCTGGCGACCTCCCTGCCTACCTACGTAGTCGGCCTCGACCCGACCGTGGCCAAGCCCGAGTATTTCGCCCGGAAGGTCGATTCGCTCGGTTTACTTTTATCTCGCATCTACAAAGACCGTTCGGCTCAGGACTACGCGGATCTGGTGCGCGACGCCCGTGGACGTAAACGGCGGTACGTTTTGCTGAACCGTCGGCGCGTTACGTTCCAGGAGCGGCAGTACATGCTGAAGTGGCCTTTCTTCCGCTCGTCGGCAAAGGTAGCTGCCCGTGGTGGTGTGCTGCGCCCGTATTACGAGCGTTACCACCCCTTCGGTCGCATGGCTGAGCGGACAATTGGCAACCTGGACGCTAAAACGGGTCGTGGCTTGATTGGCCTGGAAGCGAGCTTTCAACCGGCGCTGGCGGGGAAAAATGCCGTGGGGCTGGTGGAGGTATTGTCGGGTGGGGTGCGTAAACCCGTCGACGATGGGCCAGGTATGAAGCCGGAGCCCGGCATGGATCTGTACACAACGATCGACGTTAATTTTCAGGACATGGCCGAGTCGGCTCTGCACTCCGCGCTCGAAAAATACAACGCAGCCAAAGGTTGCGTCATCGTTATGGAGGTAGCAACCGGCGAAATTCGGGCGATGGCCAACCTGACCCGGCGGGGCGGTGGCTACGTTGAAAACTTCAACCACGCACTGGCCGGACGTACTGACCCTGGGTCCACCTTCAAGCTGGCGACGATGATGGCATTGCTGGAAGAGAAAGCCATTTCTCTGAACCAGCTCGTTGCTACGGGCAACGGCTCAACGCGCTACAATGGCTTAAATATTCATGATGCCAGCCGGAACGGGAAAGGGACAATCACGGCGCGGCAAGTGTTTGAAAAGTCATCAAACGTCGGGACTCACCTGCTCATGCGCAGCTATTTTTATAAGCGTCCGGATTTATACTGTCACTACCTGCGCAAGTTCCGGCTTACCCAGCCAACCGGCATCCACATGAAAGGCGAGGCCGTTCCGGTCGTACGGAATCCAGACATGAAAGGATGGAGTAAGGTCTCGCTGACATCCATGTCGTACGGGTACGAAATGCAGATTACCCCCCTGCAAATGCTGACCTTTTATAACGCTGTTGCCAACGACGGCAAATGGGTACGGCCTATGATTGTGAAGCGGATCAAACTAGCCGATGAAATCATTGAAGACCGGGCACCTTACGTAGCGCCGGAACGCATCTGCTCCATAGAAACCGCTCGCAAAGCCCAAGAGTTGTTACGTGGCGTGGTGGCACAGGGTACGGCGAAACACATTAACAATCCCCACTACGCCATTGCGGGCAAGACCGGCACGGCGCAGAAGATTATAAACGGCCGGTATCAGGTCGGTAAATATTATACCTCCTTCATCGGGTATTTCCCGGCCGATAACCCGAAATACAGCATGATTACCGTTGTCGATACTCCGCAGGGGAACAATATTGATTTGCTGTATGCCGGTGCCGTGGCAGCTCCGGTGTTCAAGGAAGTCGCGGACCGCATTGTGGCGTATGATATCCGGATGCACGCGCCGATCCGGGGAGGCAGCCGTCAGAAGCGTCCAGCAGCCGGACTGCTGGCGGGTTATTCTGATGATCTGCATACGATCAGTACTACGTTGAATATGGATAGCGAACCCGCCACCGAAGGCTGGGTCGAAGCATCGACAGCTGGTCGCTGGAAGAGCCGCCCAACCCGGCAGAATCAGGTGCCGGATGTGCGGGGCTTGGCGTTGCGCGATGCGCTGTTTCTGCTCGAAAATCGAGGCCTACGGGTACAGGTAGAAGGACGCGGGAAAGTAAAAGAACAGTCGCTGGCTCCAGAAAGCAACATTGACGCGAGCCGACAAATTGCCCTGCGGCTGGAGTAGTGAGTAATGCCTGCCAGCAAATGTCGTTGCCTGCATTCAATTCTATGTATTAAAACAAAAAGCAACACCCCGCGCGGGGTGTTGCTTTTTGTGACCTACTGACGTACTGCTTATTGCAGAGCAATGGTCCGGTTCACGCTGACGCGGGTTGGCGTCGATACCGAGAATGAGTGGCGGCTAATGGTCTCGCCGTTCACCAACTCAACTTCGTATTCGCCATCGGTTAACTGTTCGATGTTGAACTTTACCCGGTAATTCCCCGATTTCTTACCTGTAATCTGGCTGCCTAAGATGTTGCCTTTCTTATCGACCAGGCGGATAACAACTGGCTTCGACGACGACTTCTCAACGATTACGTTCAGCACACTCGCCGATGACGATGGAAATACCGCCGAGCGCATTTCAACTGGACTAGTTGGGTTCGTTGGGTGGCCCTGCGCTGCACTGGCAGTCATGTAAACAATTGCACTAAAGGCTGCCAGAAGCGTTAGGGCCAGGAGGAAGGATTTGAATAATACTTTCATGGTGTTCAATAGTTTTTGTTATTGTTTGTGATTGACAATGCAAATGTATGCCTACATAATGCGTTCGTCCACAAGGAATTGGATGGAAGGTAGAAACGAGCTAACGAAGCGTCGAAATTTGGGTATAAGTTGTATAATACCGGGATGAGAGTTGTGTACTTCAGGCGCTGGATTGGGTCAGGTAATAGACGTAATCAGGGGAGGAGAACAGAGCGCTGCTGCATAAAAATTAGGCAGAACCAAGCCTACACTGTTTTTTTGTAGTTATAAAGCCCGTTACGCGCTCGTTCAACCCGTATGCAGCTAAAAGACCTTCTCTATAAAATTTCCTTGCTGGCTACGTCTGGCAGTATGGATGCCGACATCACGCATCTAACCATGGATTCGCGAAAGGTTGGTCCCGGTAGTTTGTTTATCGCCATACACGGTACGGTCACCGATGGACATGCCTTTATCGAAACGGCCATTCGGCAGGGGGCTGCCGCTATTTTGTGCGAAGAGTTTCCGGCGGAGCTTGCTCAGTACCAGTCAGCCAATGCGGTTACGTTCGTTCGTGTGCAGGACTCGGCCCGGACAATGGGTCTTGTTGCCGCTAATTTTTATGGACAACCTTCGCAGAAGCTGAAGCTCGCTGGCGTAACGGGCACCAATGGCAAAACCTCCGTTGCTACGTTACTTTTCAACCTGTTTCGCTCATTAGGATACCGATGTGGCCTGCTGTCGACGGTTCAGAACCAGATTGATGATCAGATTATACCCGCTACGCATACCACCCCCGATGCCATTACAATTAACCAGCTGTTGACTCAGATGCTGGCTCACGGCTGTACGCACGTGTTTATGGAAGTAAGTTCACATGCCGTTGTGCAGGAACGTATCGCTGGGCTTGTGTTTGCGGGAGGAATTTTTACGAACATTACCCACGATCACCTCGATTTTCACGGTACGTTCGATAATTACATTCGGGCTAAAAAAGGCTTTTTCGATCAGCTACCGGCTTCAGCGTTCGCGCTCACGAATGTCGACGATAAACGTGGGCTGGTGATGCTCCAGAATACGGCGGCCCGTAAGGAAACGTACTCACTGCAAACGCTGGCTACGTTCAAAGGTAAGATTATTGCCGACAGTCTGTTTGGACTGAACATGCTCGTTGACGAGCGCGAAGTATGGTTCAAACTGATCGGGCGGTTCAATGCCTACAACCTGCTGAGCGTATACGGCGCAGCGGTCCTGCTGGGCGAAGACCCCACCGAAGTGCTAACCCTGCTCTCGGGCATAACTCCTCCGCCCGGTCGTTTCGAGCAAGTTGTTTCCGACGATAAAATCGTGGGAATTGTTGACTACGCCCACACCCCGGACGCACTTCAGAATGTGCTGGAAACTATTAGTGGCTTGCTACAGGCAAACGAGCAGGGCCGTATGCCCCAGGTAATCACGATCGTGGGTTGCGGAGGCAATCGGGATGCGGCCAAACGACCGATTATGGCCGAGATTGCCTGCCGCTTCAGTAGCCGGGTAATTCTGACGTCGGACAATCCACGTAATGAAGATCCGATGGCGATTCTGGAGCAGATGCAGGCGGGTGTCCCCCCCGTCGATTTCAAGAAAACGCTAACGATTGCCGATCGACATGAAGCCATTGGACGGGCCGTATCGCTGGCGCATCCGCACGACATTATTCTGGTAGCCGGTAAAGGCCACGAAACGTATCAGGAGATAAAAGGCGTCAAGTATGATTTTGACGACCGGCTGGTATTGCGCAACGCTTTTGCAGAACGCGGAAATCAGTAACTTTGACCAACAAAGAGCGAAAGGGTGAAAGAGCGACATACTATTCATTCTTTCACTCTTTCACTCTTTCGCTCTCTACTAAATGCTCTATTACCTATTCCAGTTTCTTGACGAACGCTATAATATTCCGGGCGCGGGGGTCTTCCAATACATCTCCTTCCGGGCGCTTGGGGCCGTTGTTACCTCCCTGATGATTGCCGCCATTTTTGGTCGACGTATCATCGATACACTACGTACCCTTCAAATTGGCGAATCGATCCGCGACCTGGGGCTGGAAGGGCAGATGCAGAAACGGGGAACGCCAACCATGGGCGGGTTTATTATCTTGGCTTCGCTGCTTATTCCCGCGCTCCTGTTCGCAAAGCTCTCGAATGTGTACATCGTACTAGCGCTGGTGTCAACCGTCTGGACGGGGCTTATTGGTTTCCTGGACGATTATATCAAAGTCTTCCGGAAGAATAAAGAAGGATTACAGGGTAAGTTTAAGGTAGTTGGCCAGATTGGGCTGGGCTTAATTGTCGGTTTAACGCTGTATTTCAACGAATACGTTAAAATTCGGAAGTATGCTCCCCGACTGCTCAATACGTCGGCGGTTCCGGATGTGTATACCGATATCAAGTCGACACTGACAACCGTGCCGTTCGTGAAAAACATTGATTTTGATTACAGTACGCTCCTCTTCGGCCTGCTGCCCGACAGCTACACCTGGATTGTGTACGTGCTGGTATGTATTTTTCTGATTACGGCCATATCGAACGGAGCAAACATTACTGATGGAATCGATGGATTGGCCGCTGGTACGTCGGTGATCATCGGATTAACGCTGGGCATACTGGCGTGGCTGTCGAGCAACAAAATTGCGTCGCAGTACCTGACCATCATGTACATCCCCAACTCGGGCGAACTCGTGATTTTCTGCGCGGCTTTTGTGGGGGCCTGCGTCGGCTTCCTGTGGTACAATTCGTATCCCGCTCAGGTGTTTATGGGGGATACCGGCAGCCTGATGCTGGGTGGCGTTATTGCCGTACTGTTTCTGGCCATCCGGAAGGAATTTCTGATTCCGGTGGTGTGCGGCATTTTTATCGCCGAAAATGCGTCCGTAATTATTCAGGTCAGCTACTTCAAGTATACCAAACAGAAATACGGCGAGGGAAGACGAATTTTCCTGATGGCACCTCTGCACCACCATTTTCAGAAAAAAGGCTACCACGAAGCCAAGCTGGTCACGCGTTTCTGGATTGTCGGGATTATGCTGGCCGTAATTGCCCTGGCTACGTTGAAATTGCGCTAGTAACGAAAAGTCGGCACTCCCTTGTATTTCAGCGGTATAACGCCTATATTTGCACTCCCGTTTTGAAGCGGGAGTGCTTTTTTTAGAAGCAAGTAATTAGAAATCAAACAATTAGTCTCCATAACAGTGAATACGCTCAGTTACAAAACCATCTCTGCCAACAAGGAAACGGTGCAGAAGGACTGGATTGTGGTTGACGCTCAGGGCGAAGTGCTCGGTCGGCTGGCCAGCCAAATCGCACGCCTGATCCGCGGCAAACACAAAACCAGCTTCACACCGCACGTTGACTGCGGGGATAACGTGATCGTCATCAATGCCGAGAAGGTACGCCTGACTGGCTCGAAGATGACCGACAAAGTTTACGTCCGCCATACGGGTTACCCCGGCGGTCAGCGCTTTGCTACGCCCCGGTTGTTGCTCGAAAAGCACCCCGAGCGCATCATCGAACATGCCGTGAAAGGTATGTTGCCAAAGAACCGGCTCGGTCGGCGGTTGTTTACCAACCTGCATGTGTATGTCGGTGAACAGCACCCTCACGAGGCTCAACAACCCACAGTCGTTAAATTCTAAGTCACAGACGAATGGATCGTATTAACACTATTGGCCGCCGTAAAACTGCTATCTCCCGCATTTATATGTCGGCTGGCAGCGGGGCCATCACGGTGAACGGGAAAGATTACAAACAATATTTCCCAACCGAAGTCCTGCAAATTATCCTCAATCAACCTTTTGCGACCATCAATGGCGTAGGTGGTTACGACGTAAAAGTAAACGTTCGTGGTGGTGGTGTATCGGGTCAGGCAGAAGCAACCCGCATGGCGATTGCCCGTGCATTGGTTGAACTGAACGCTGAGTTCCGTCCGGCACTGAAAAAAGAAGGATTCCTGACGCGGGATTCGCGCATGGTAGAACGGAAAAAGTACGGTCGTGCCAAAGCACGTCGGCGGTTCCAGTTCTCGAAACGCTAAGATTGTTTGGTGGGCTGGCTGTTCTCAATTAACGACCAGACAACAAAAACCGATTTTATCGTCCAGATCGGGCTTAGATGATGCCGATGCCCGGTGCTGCGTATTAGTTATTATTCATTTTACATTGTTCATTTTTCGGAAATGGCACAAATCGAATATAAAGACCTCCTCGACGCTGGTGTGCACTTTGGCCACCTAACGCGTAAGTGGGACCCTCGGATGGCTCCGTATATCTTCATGGAGAAGAACGGCATCCACATTATTGACCTCAATAAAACAGTAGCGGCACTCGACGAAGCCTGCAATGCCATTAAAGGAATTGTTCGCTCAGGTCGGAAAGTTATGTTCGTCGCCACGAAGAAACAGGCCCAGGAGATCGTTTCGGAAGAAGCGCGTCGCCTGAAAATGCCGTACGTAACCGATCGCTGGCAGGGCGGTATGTTAACGAACTTCGCGACGATTCGTAAATCGCTGAAAAAAATGCAAACGCTGGAAAAAATGCTGAAAGACGAGGAGACCGTCAAGAGCATTGCCAAGCGGGAGCGTTTAACCCGTAGCCGTGATAAAGAAAAGCTGGAACGCGTACTCGGTGGTATCGCCGACCTGACTCGCCTGCCGGCTGCGTTGTTTATCGTTGACGTAAAGCGTGAGCACATTGCCGTTGCCGAAGCACATCGTCTGGGTATCCCTGTATTCGCTATGTGCGATACGAACTCGAACCCGGAAGAAGTTGATTTCGCTATCCCGGCTAACGATGACGCGTATAAGTCAATTTCACTGATTACGCTGGCTATCGGCCGGGCCATTGAAGAAGGTCTGATGGAGCGTAAGCAGGATAAAGACGATCAGCGTATCCAGGAAGAGGAAGAAGCGAAACGTAACGAAGACTTGGTTAAAGCCCGCGCCGAAGACGAAAGCAAACTGCAGGAAGGTGCAGAAGCGACCGCATCGCCAGCCGCTGTTGCTGAAGAGGAGAAGGAAGACTAATTGTCTGTTTCTCTGTTTGGCTGTTCGTTTGTTTAACCGCCAGGCAGGCGAATAATACAACTACCAAACAGAATAGCCCGTAGCCAGCCGCTATGGGCTATTCTGTAATAAATTGATTCTGACGTTACCAGTACGTGAAAACGCGATGGTAACCGAACGCAAAAAATTAACAACTGAAACCTGTTAGAACAATGGCAATTACCGCTGCTGATGTAAATAAGCTTCGGCAAGAGACCGGAGCCGGTATGATGGACTGCAAAAAAGCCCTCACCGAAGCTGACGGCGATTTTGAGAAGGCAAAAGAAATCCTGCGGAAGCAGGGTCAAAAAATAGCGGATAAGCGCGCTGACAACGCTACGGCCGAAGGTGTCGTTCTGGCGCACGTAAGCGAAGATGGCAAAAGCGGTAAAGTAATCGCTCTGGCCTGCGAAACCGAGCCCGTATCGAAAGTAGCCGACTTCCAGAATCTGGCAATGGCGGTTATGAGCACGGCTGTTGCCACGAACGCTGCCGATAAAGCAACGTTGCTGGCAACTCCACAGGCCGATGGTCGGGCTTTGCAGGATCACATTACGGACCTGATGGGTAAAATCGGCGAGAAAATCGACGTAGCGTCGTTCGAGACTGTCTCCGCTGATAAAGTAGTTTCGTACATTCACTCGAATGGCAAGCTGGGCGTACTGGTTGGTCTGGTGAATACGAACGGGACGGACGTAACGGAAGTAGGTAAAGACGTAGCGATGCAAATTGCCGCTATGAAACCCGTTGCTCTCGATAAAGACGGCGTTGATGCGACGATCGTAGAACGCGAAATCGAAATCGGTAAAGAGCAGGCTCGTCAGGAAGGTAAGCCCGAAGCGATGTTGGAAAAAATCGCGATGGGTAAACTGAATAAATTCTATAAAGAAAATACCCTGCTGAACCAGGAGTTTGTAAAAGACAGCTCCTTAACGATCGCTCAGCTTTTAGACAAAACCAGCAAGGGTCTTACTGTTTCATCGTTTAAGCGTGTTTCTATTGGATAAAACTAATATTAACCTACCGCTCAGTAAAAACCCGGCCAATCAGGCCGGGTTTTTTGTTGGCCGGAAAACCAGCTATGGGTATTTATACGTAGATGTTACTGAATTAGCAAAACTAGCTCATCAACTATAATACCGTAACCAATGCAAACGTACAGTGACGAAGAATTAGTCAGTAATTACTTAGAAACTCAGGAGAACGATTATTTTGAACAATTGTACGAGCGGTATTGCCATAAGGTACACCGGAAGTGTTTATCGTTTACAAAAGATTCTTCGCAGGCGCAGGATCTTACGCAGGACATTTTTCTGCGCTTAATGCTAAAATTGAAAGGCTTTAAGCAGCAGGCTAAATTCTCTACCTGGTTATATTCGATTACCTATAATTACTGTACCGATCAGATTCGGACTCCCCGCTATCGTCAGGAGACACTGATGGATGAAGGCTGGGAAACGCTGAACCTGAATGCCGATGATGGTGTGCGTGAGGAACTTGAAGCCTGGCAGCTTCAGCAGGCCATGCTGCGACTGGCGCCTGATGATCAGGATCTGCTGCAACAGAAATACCAGGAAGATCTCAGCATCCGGGAATTGGCCATACGGCATTCAATCACGGAAAGCGCGGTGAAGATGCGCCTGAAACGGTCGCGCGATCGGCTGCGTCAATACTATGCTGAACAACGTATCGACTAATCTTTACCCGCACGAACAGTAGCCAGCCGACCACTGGGTCGCCATCTCATTACGTATTGTATGCTTATATGTGAAACTCGGCCAGACGCCGAGTTTTTTGTTGGAATTGGGCGCACTCTCCAATTTTATACGCCAAAGCCGTTACTTTTCCATTTCTTTAGGTCTTAACAGCCAATACCCTGCTTCTAAATGAAACAATTTTCGGACGAAGAGCTGGTCCGCCTGTACGTCGAAACGCAGCGTAACCAGTACTTTGAGTCTTTATACGAACGCTACTGCGACAAAGTGTACCGGAAGTGTCTATCGTTCTCGAAAGATCCCGTTCAGGCTGAAGATTATACGCACGACGTGTTTTTAAAGTTGGTGACGAAGCTGGGCAGCTTCCGGGCGCAGGCCAAATTCTCTACCTGGCTTTATACGCTGACTTACAACTACTGCCTGGACCAGACGCGGGCATCCGCCTACCGACGAGAAGTCTATGTCGATGAGGGCTGGGATCGACTGAACGTAGTGAGCGACGATGATGGCTACGCGGAGGTGACAGAATTAGAAGTACAGCACCTGCAAAAAGCGATGCAGCGACTTGCGGCTGAAGAACGGATGCTGCTGCTGATGAAGTATCAGGATGACATCAGCATCCGGGAGATTGCCGATCTGAACGGGCTTACGGAAAATGCAGTGAAGATGCGCCTGAAACGGTCGCGCGATAAGCTGCGTAAGATTTACCTCGAAGGAGCGGTGTTCTGGGTATTGCTCGCTATTAAAGCCGCCCTTTCGCTACGTGACCTATTTCGTTGATTCGCCATGACAACTAATCCATTTAAGGAACTGGAGCCGGACGATGCATGTCCACCCCGCCTTAAAAAGCAGATCATGTCGGATATTGACCTGATCAAAAATGCATTAACCATCGTAGAACTATACGTCGGCGACTTGTTCGGCGTAGTATCAGCGCTTGCTACCCTGCCATCCGATAGCGCTGATTCGTTGAAACCCAATCCATGAAACCACTACCGAATCTGACAGAAGTACTACAGAATACGTTTCAGGCCCTGATTGATCAGTTTGTTGAGTTTGTACCACGCTTACTGGGTGCGTTGCTGATCCTTTTGATCGGCATCGCCGTTGCCCGCCTTACCGCCCTGATTACCCGACGGCTACTAGGCCAGATCGGTTTCGACAAAATAGGCGACCGGCTGAATGATATTGGAATCATTAAACAGCTAAAAACCGAAATCAAGCTTAGTGAAATTGTCGCGAAAGTACTCTACTACTTTATTCTGCTCGTTTTCATCAAAGCCGCGGCCGAGACCCTGGGCGTATCGGCCATCACCGAGATGGTATCGTCGCTGGTTAATTTTATTCCCAGGCTGGTTGCCGCAGCGATTATGCTTCAGGTTGGCGTGCTGGTCGCCGATGCGCTGCGGGCCGCCGTTGTGAGTGTATGTCAGTCGTTCAACATTGCCTCGGGTCGGTTGCTGGGCATGATTGTTTTCTTCTTTTTCCTGATCGTTACCGTCATTAGTGCCCTGGGTCAGGCTGGTATCAATACTGAACTGCTTGAATCCAGCTTTAATCTCATCATCGGCGGGGTCATTTTTGCGTTTGCCATCGGCTACGGTTTAGCCTCGCGTGATGTGATGGCGAATATACTTTCGTCTTTTTACTCCCGGAATAAATACAAGGAAGGGCAGGTTATTCAGATCGACGGCGTAAAAGGAGAGATCATCAAGATTGATACGACGGCTCTTACGTTACGTACCGGTGAGACAACGACCGTGTTTCCGCTGCAAACTCTGCAAACCAGGACGGTGGAAATTTTTAAAACGAACTGAGTTCTACACGACCAATCACTATTCATTGTCTTATGAGAATAATCGCGTACGTATGTGTAAGCTGGCTGTGCATAACGGCTGCCTTCGCACAAGACTCGACTATCGTTACCAATTTTAAAGATACCGTTGCTATAAAACCCGATACGTCGTACTGGCAGCGGTCGTTCAGCGGTGGGGTTAATTTCAACCAGGCATCGTTTAGCAACTGGGCAGGCGGTGGCACCAACTCAATTGCGATAGGCGCGGTAATTGCCGCCCGGGCGCTCTACGAAAAGGCGCGCTGGTCGTGGGATAATACAGCTGACCTACAACTCGGTTTCGTTAACCAGAACGGTACGTCGCGCAAATCCGCTGACCAGCTCTTGCTGAACTCGGTAGCGGGCTGTAAAATCTCGTCGAACTTAGATCTGTTTGCCTCCGGTACATTCAGTACGTTCTTTGCGCCCGGTTACCGCTACACGAACTTGGCTCCTAATGAGACGCGCTTTAAAGTGTCTAATTTTCTGTCGCCGGGGCAACTGACTTTCGCTTGGGGTGTTGCGTATAAGCCTAGCGACTGGTTTGCCCTTCGCGTCAGTCCGTTTGCGCCCCGGTTAACGTTTCTTTCGGATCAAAGCGTTCGCTTTCGGGAGGGAGCGGATAAAATACCGGTTCGTGACCCTACGGCTGTTGCTTACGGTGTAGCACCCGGAAGAAGCATCCGAACCGAATGGCTGGCGCTACAGCTACAGGCGGCTCTGACGCGGAATCTGAGCGAAAACATCAGTATCAATGCCAAGTACCAGCTATATGCCAATTACCAAACACTGGATGCCATCGACCATCGGCTGGACCTAACGCTAACAGCGAAGATCAACCGGTATCTGACCACAACGCTGGCGGTCATCGCGTTGTATGACGAAGATTTTTCGGACGCTCTGCAACTGCAACAGACGCTGGCAATCGGTCTGGTGTACAACGTAAGCACATTCCGAAAGAAATAAACGGGCGGTTACTTTCTGTTATTTTGATAGCTGATTGATTTCCATTAGCTTACTGGCGATTTCTTCCCCAAGAAACTGTTTAACCTAACTATAATCCGAACATGATTAAAGAATTTCGTGCCTTTATCGCACAGGGTAATGTCCTTGATCTGGCCGTTGGTATCATTATTGGCGCAGCCTTCACGAAGATTGTTAATTCGCTGGTTGAAGATATTCTCAACCCGGTTATCGGCTTACTCCTGGGTGGAGTCGATTTAACGCAGTGGAAAGTAGTGCTAAAAGAAGCGGTAGGTACCGAACCCGAAGTAGCCATCCGGTACGGCAATTTTCTTAACAACATCGTCCAGTTTCTGATTGTTGCCTGGGTTATTTTTCTGATCGTAAAGGCGGCTAACCGTGTGCGCCTGTCGAGTTCGTTGGGGTCTAAAGAATAGCTTATTTAAATAAATTCAGCGTAAAAGCCTTCCGCAACTTCGGGAGGCTTTTGTTTTATGCGTTATTTTGCCACTAGTAGCGATTACGTATGGCAGCATTAGTAGTTATCCTCGGTGGTGGGGAAAGTGGAGTAGGAGCGGCTCTCTTGGCGCAGGCGAAAGGCTTCGACGTGTTTTTGTCCGATCGGGGAGCCTTGAAAGAAAGCTATCGGACAACGCTTCAGACCGCCGGGATTCCGTTTGAAGAAGGACAGCATACCGAAGAGCGAATCCTGGTAGCTCAGGAAGTTATAAAAAGCCCCGGTATCCCCTCCACTGTACCATTGGTACAGAAGCTTAACGCACAGGGTACCCCGGTTATCTCTGAAATTGAGTTTGCCGCCCGCTACACAACCGCAAAACTTATCGGTATTACGGGAAGTAACGGAAAAACGACAACCACCCTTCTTACGTATCACTTATTAAAAACGGCTGGCCTGAACGTGGGATTAGCCGGCAACATAGGCGATAGTTTTGCGGAACAGGTAATTACCGATCCGTATGACTACTACGTACTGGAATTGAGCAGTTTTCAGCTGGATGATATGCACGCTACCCATCTGGACGTAAGGGTGCTGCTCAATATTACCCCCGATCACCTGGATCGGTACGGGTACAATTTTCAGAACTACGTTGATTCTAAGTTTCGGATACTGCAAAACGCCCGCCCAACCGACGATTTCATCTATTTTCAGGAAAGCCAGCCCATTCAGGACGAACTGAACAAACGGAATCCAACCGTAAACCGACTACCCGTTTCGCTTGGCTCATCGGTTAACCCATCTGAGTCGGGCGGGTGCCTGATCGACGGTACTTTAACCGCTACGTATAAAGGTCGTACGTTTCAGCTGTCCATGAGCGATACAGTGCTGCGTGGTCCGCATAATGCAATTAATATGCTGGTCGCCGTGCTGACCGCTCAAGCGGTAGGGGTGTCGGACGAAGCGATTACGGAAGGGCTTAAGACATTCCAGAACGCGGCTCACCGGCTCGAACCGGCCGGAACAATCAACGGTATTCAGTTTATAAACGACTCAAAGGCCACTAATGTCGACTCGGTATTCTATGCGTTATCGAGCCTGGAAACACCCGCGATCTGGATTGCGGGCGGTCAGGATAAGGGCAATGACTATAGTCAGCTGGATGAACTGGTTCGGCAGAAAGTAAAGGCCTTGATTTGCCTGGGCGTCGATAACCATAAGTTAGTGGACTACTTTGGGGATAAGGTACCCGTATTATACGAAACACAGGATGTTCGCGACGCCGTGGCCAACGGGTTAGCGCTCGGTCAACCCGGTGACATTGTCCTTTTGTCGCCAGCCTGCGCCAGTTTCGATCTATTCAAAAACTACGAGGACCGGGGCAATCAGTTCAAAGCGGCCGTTCGTGAGTTAGCCAGTACGCATATAGCATAAACCACACATTATAGATTCGTTTTATGGCTCTCCGGGATTGGATTCGTACGCACCTGAAGGGCGATCGCCAGATTTGGTGGATTGTTCTTTACCTGTCGATTATGAGCGTACTGGTTGTATACAGTGCGACTGGTACCAAGGCGTTTCGTGAGCTGGACGGCAACACGGAGGTCTTTCTGCTGAAACACGGGTCACTGTTGCTGATCGGTTTGGCCTGTACGTATTTTGCGCACCGGGTAAATTATATCTACTACGCCCGGCTCTCCAAGTTTGGCCTTTGGTTGTCCATTCCCTTGTTACTCTGGGCATTCTTCAAAGGATCAACGCTTAATGACGCTTCGCGCTGGGTAACCATTCCGATCATTAACCAAACGTTTCAACCGTCCGATTTAGCCAAACTCGCCCTGATCTCGAACCTGGCGGCTATGCTCGCTAAGCGGCAGCGGTTCATGAACGATCCGAGCGTACTGTTTAATCTCATTCTTTGGATTGGCGTAATCTGCTCGCTGATTATTCTGTCGAATACGTCAACGGCGTTGCTGCTGGGCGCTACGTGTTTCCTGCTCATGTATATCGGTCGGGTGCCGGTGCGTTATCTGGCCTACATGATTGGCGTCTGCGTGGTGTTTGGTGGACTGGCGCTGCTTCTTGGGCAGCGGTTTGGTACCGCTACCAACCGGATCAAAAATTTCATGGACTCAGATACGATTGTTTATCAGGTTGAGCAGTCGTATATCGCCCTGGCCAACGGGGGGCTGACCGGGCAGGGGCCCGGCAATAGTCACCAGCGTAATACGTTGCCTAACCCGTTCTCCGACTTTATCTACGCCATTATTGTCGAGGAATACGGACTCCTGCTTGGGGGTATTCCGGTCGTGCTGGCCTACATCTGGTTTCTGTGGCGAGGGATGAAAACCCTTCAGAAAGCCACCCGACCGTTTGGGGGGCTGCTGTCGGCGGGGCTAACCTTCAGCATTGTATTTCAGGCCTTTGCCAGCATCTGCGTAGCGATTGGCCTGGCCCCCGTAACTGGTCAGCCGTTACCCTTGCTAAGTATGGGGGGCACATCACTCATATTTACCGGCTTAGCCGTAGGTATTGTGTTGAGTGTCAGCCGGGAAGAAGCTGATGAAAGCAAAATATGATGGGCGTTTCTTATTCTTTAGACCGTAGTTTAAAGCACGGGTTAAGAAATAAGAAACGAAAAGGTAACACGTAGATCGTACATGAAGATTATCATCAGTGGAGGAGGAACGGGGGGCCATATCTACCCAGCCATTGCCATCGCCAATGAACTGAAGGCAATTGATCCGACGACCGAAATTCTGTTCGTTGGCGCCGAAGGAAAAATGGAGATGGAGAAGGTGCCACGGGCCGGTTACAGCATCGTGGGTTTACCCGTGGTGGGTATAAAACGGGAGCTTACGCTGGCTAATCTGGCGTTTCCGCTTAAACTGGGCAGAAGCCTGCTGCGTGCGCAGGAAATCGTTCGCGACTTCAAACCAGACGTAGCAGTGGGCGTTGGTGGCTACGCCAGCGGTCCATTATTACTGGCGGCCTCCCGGAAAGGCGTTCCTATCTTGATTCAGGAACAGAACTCATACGCCGGGTTGACCAATAAAGTGCTGTCGCGATGGGCTGAACGGATCTGTGTCGCTTACCCAAACATGGACGCATTTTTTCCGGCGGGTAAAATCAGGCTGACGGGCAATCCGGTACGTACCGATATTCAATTCGCTGACCAGCAGACTGAAGCCGGTCGGGTATTGTTTGAACTGGAAGATAACCGACCGACACTGCTGATTATTGGGGGGAGTCAGGGTGCCCGAACCATTAATGAAAGTATGGAGGTCGGCATAAAACGATTCGTTGAAGCCGGTATACAAGTGATCTGGCAAACGGGCCCGGCCTTTATCGAACGGGCCCGTTCCGCAGTGGCCCTCCTGAACTCGTCTTTGGTGAAGGCCTATGACTTCATCTACGATATGGATAAAGCCTATGCCGTTGCCGATGCAGTTGTGTCGAGGGCGGGGGCATTATCGGTATCTGAGTTATGTTTGGTTGGCCGGCCGGCAATACTGGTTCCTTTTCCGGCGGCTTCCGAAGATCATCAGACTAAAAACGCGATGGCACTGGTCGAACGTAACGCAGCTTTGTTAGTACGTGATCAGGACGCCCGGGAGCAACTCGTCTCAGCGGCTTTAAACCTGCTGGCCGATATGCCGCAGCGGGTGCAGTTGAGCACCCAGATAAAAACGTTAGCGAAACCCAATGCCGCCCGTGAAATTGCGGAGGAGATAATCCAATTAACCAAACGTCATTGATCGTCATCATACAAACCTTATGTATAGTCATTACAAATAAGTTTTAGAGTAATGATCATACATGACCGCAAATGACTAGTAATGACCATACATAGCAGCTAATGACTTTAGATCAGTTCAAATACATTTATTTCCTAGGTATTGGTGGCATCGGTATGAGTGCCCTAGCCCGTTGGTTTGGCGTGAACGGCTATACTGTGGCGGGGTACGATAAAACGCCTACTGCCCTGACGAACGCGCTGGAAGCCGAAGGTATGGCCGTCCATTTTACGGAAGATGTCGAACAGATACCCGCTGTCTTCCGCGAGAATCCGGCCGAAACGTTGGTGATTTACACGCCTGCCGTTCCTAAAACACACGCCGAATATATATACCTGACCGAGAACGGTTTTACGTTGCAGAAGCGGTCGCAGGTGCTGGGTTTGCTGGCCGGTCAGATGAAAACAGTGGCCGTAGCCGGTACGCACGGTAAAACAACCACCTCATCGATGGTCGCCCATATCCTGCGCGACGCCGGGGTTAACTGCGCGGCTTTTCTGGGAGGGATTACCAATAATTACGGCACTAATTTCCTCTTAAACGAACCCGCTGAGGACTTAAAATCGGTTGTGTGCGTAGTAGAAGCTGATGAGTTCGACCGGTCATTTCTGACCCTCTATCCGCAATTGGCCATTGTCACCTCTACGGATGCCGATCACCTGGATATTTACGGAGCGCACGATGCGGTGCTTGAGTCATTTGGCTTGTTTGTCAGCCAGATCAGGCCCGATCACACTGGCAAACCCGGCGTGCTGTTTATGAAAAGCGGGTTGTCGCTGGCCGACAAAACAACCGCTGACGTTCGGCAGTATTCGCTTCAGGGAGGTGATTATTATAGCCAGAACCTACGCGTCGAAAACGCTACGTTTGTGTTCGACCTGGTGTACCCGCAAGGGGTTATTACGGGTATTGAACTGATCGTTCCTGGATTTCACAACGTAGAGAACGCGGTAGCGGCTGCTGCCGTAGCCCTGGAACTGGGCGTATCGCCGGAAGCCATTCGCTCCGCATTGGGCAGCTATCAGGGCGTTCGGCGCCGGTTCGAGTACGTACTGAAAACCGAAAAAGCGGTACTAATCGACGACTATGCCCACCATCCGGCCGAAGTACAGGCTTTTTTATCGTCGGTTAAAGCGCTGTATCCCGGTCGTGACGTAACGGCCATTTTCCAGCCGCATTTGTACAGCCGCACGCGCGATTTTGCGGAGGGTTTTGCCGAAAGCTTATCGCTGGCCGACAACGTCTTACTGCTGGATATTTACCCCGCACGTGAATTGCCGATTGAAGGCGTTAGCGCTGAACTGATTTTTCGCGATATTCGATCGGAAACCAAGTACCAGTGTACCAAAGCAGAAATACCCGCCCTGGTGCAGCAATTGGCCCCTTCCCTGTTGGTAACGATTGGCGCGGGTGACATTGATCAACTTTTACCCACGCTAAAAACTATACTAGAAGACCAATAGATAAATATATCTGTCCGACAACTTAGCTTATTTACAGATGTTTTCTACCTTTAATTCAACCAAAAAGTGGCTGTTTGTGGCCGGAGGGCTTTTTAGTCTACTCGGTCTGATTGCATTTACGGAGGTTCGACAGGGGCAGAAGCACGTTCGGACGGTAGTAGTCAGGCTCGATCAGGTTGATGGTCACCAGTTTCTGACTCGCCGGGATGTAATGGGTTACTTAACGAACGGCGGGGCCGACCCAATCATCGGAAAGGATTACGCCGACGTAAGTTTCAAGCAGTTGGAGACGAGACTGAAGCAGCATGGGTTGGTAAAAAATTGTCAGGTGTCGCGTGACTTGACGGGTGATCTGCTCGTCAAGGTTGAGCAGCCCCGGCCAATAGCCCGCCTGATGGTTTCTGGCGACGGAACCCGGTCGGTACAGGGCCAGTATATAAGCGAGGAAGGGCGGTTTTTTCCGATTTCGATGAACTACTCCGCGCGAGTACCCATCCTGACCGGAACGTACTTCGGGCATAATCGCTCGCTGGCCAATGAACGAAACCAGCCCTTACTGGATTTGTTGAAGTATATTCATTCCGATCCGTTTTGGCGGGCGCAGATTACCGAGTTGTCGGTGGATGAACGGGGCGAAGTGACCATGTGGCCGCAGCTCGGCAACCACCAGATTGAGTTTGGGCCTCCGACGGATTTGGAAGCCAAGTTTAAAAAATTGAAATTAGTCTATACAGACGTTTTACCCGTCAAAGGCTGGGATCGCTACAGCCGGGTGAGCGTTCAGTATCGAAATCAAATAGTCTGCGAATGACAACGGGTATGGACGAGAAAATAGTGGTGGGCCTGGACATCGGCAGCACAAAAGTATGTGCAGTGGCTGGTCGGTTAATTCGTAACAACAAGGAACAGGAAACGCTCGAAGTATTGGGCGTGGGTGAAACCAGTCTGTCGGATGGCGTAGCGAAAGGCTCCGTCGTGAACGTGAATAATACAGTCAATGCCATTAAGCGAGCAGTTACGGAAGCGTCCAATCAGTCGAACCTGAATATTCATCTGGTAAATGTCAGCTTTAGCGGGTCGCATGTTACGTCCGTTAAATCAAGCGGCAGCATTACACGCTCGTCGTCAGGTGATGAAATCCAGATGGAGGACATCGACCACCTGCTGAGCGACATGTACCGGAATCCATCTATTTCGGCCGATAAAGAAATTGTTCACGTATTGCCCATGGATTTCATGGTCGACGGTGAAACAAACGTTAACCAGCCCGTCGGTCGGATTGGCGTGAAGCTGGGCGCTGATTTTCAGCTCATCACGGCGCAGGCAACCGCGGCTCGTAACATTCGGAAATGCATCAACCGGAATAATCTGGCGCAGGACACCATGATGCTGTCGGCGCTGGCGTCGGGCTTAGCGGTACTTACAGACGAAGAGAAATATGCCGGGGTAGCCCTGGTTGATATTGGCGGTGGTACCACTGAAATAGCAATTTACTACCGGAATGTACTCCGGCATGTGGCGGTGTTTCCGTGGGCGGGCAATAGCCTAACTTCCGACATACAGGCGGGGTGTAAAATTCTGCCGAACCAAGCCGAGCAGCTGAAAAAGAAGTTTGGAAACGCTAACCCCAACGAATACAACATTAATGAAGTGGTTGCCGTACCCGGACTGAGTAACCGCCGACCAAAAGATGTGCTGCTGAAGAACGTAGCGGTAATCATCGAAGATCGGCTTCGCGAGATTGCTGCCCTGGTGCAGGCCGAAATTATTCGGTCTGGATACGAAGGCAAATTGCTGGGCGGCATTGTGCTGACCGGCGGAACGGCCCTGATTCCGGGTGTAGAACAGATCTTCGGGCGCGTAACCGGCGTCGAAGAGGTGCGGGTAGGATATCCTGAACACCTGGAGCCAAATGGACGCGCCGACCTGGTTGGTGATCCGGCTTATGCGACGGCAGTGGGCCTGGTTTGGGCTGGTTACAAAACGATTGATAACCGAATCTCGTTTATTAGTGATCCGAACCGTAGCTATACTGAAGAGCCAGCCCCAACGCCTGCACGACCGGCCTATGTACCACCGGTTAGTCGGGAGAAGGAAAAGCCAGTGCCTGAGAAAGAACCGGAAGAAACAGGGCTGCTAGGCTGGTTCCGGAAGATGACCCGGCCCATTCGCGGCAGCGAAACCGATACGTATTAACGACCCGCTGGGGAAACCGACTAAAGGTCGGTTATTTGCTATCAGGCAGTTTTTGTATAACGAAAAGACACCACAGACCGACACAATGCTTAGTCAGGGATATAGATTCGAAACACCGGATGACAATCCGACCATAATAAAGGTTGTGGGCGTGGGCGGCATGGGCGGCAACGCTGTTAAGCACATGTACAACCTGGGCATGCGGGACGTGAACTTCGCGGTCTGCAACACCGACCGGCAGGCGCTGATGAGCAATCCGGTGCCAACCAAGTTACAGCTAGGCGATGGGCTGGGGGCTGGAACCGAAGCCAAGGCCGGTGAAGACGCGGCTCGCGCCAGCATCGAGGAAATCCGTAATCTGCTGGCACCGCCCACCAAAATGGTGTTTATTACGGCCGGGATGGGGGGCGGTACCGGTACGGGGGCAGCACCCGTAGTGGCCGAAGTCGCCCGGGAGATGGGGTTATTGACCGTTGCGGTGGTAACTGCACCCTATTGGTACGAAGGAACCGATAAGAAAGAGCAAGCCCGGGAAGGTATCGAGAAACTCAAGAAAAGCTGCGATACGGTACTGGTTGTTCTGAATGATAAGCTGGCTGAACTGTATAGCGAACTGACCTGGACCGAAGCGTATGCGCACGGCGATGACGTATTGGCCAATGCGGTGAAGAGTATCGCTGAAATTATCACGACGCAGGGGGACATCAACGCTGACTTTGCCGACGTTAAAAAGGTGCTTGAACAGGCCGGCCAGTCCGTAATGGGTTCGGCGGAAGTTGCCGGTGAAGATCGCGCGCTACGGGCCATTGAAGCCGCCCTGAATTCTCCGTTGCTCAATGACCACGACATCCGGGGTGCCAAGCGGATTCTGCTCACAATTTCATCGAGTAAGGAACACGCCATGCGGCTGAAAGAGCAGATGGCTATTTCGGAGCACGTCGCCAAAAAAATCCAGGCTGAAGCCCGCATGTTTAAATTCGGGGCTATCACGGACGAAACGCTGGGAGAGAGCCTGCGGGTGACCATTATTGCGGCTGGCTTCGGTGGGACCAGTAAATTGATGGATCAGCTTAGAAATACAGTCGAGATCGCTCCTGATCCGGCTGATCCGACCGATGAACCTACTGCCGAAATCGGTGAGCTAACCGACACGGTAGAGGATAGTGCTGAGCCGGAAGAGTCGGAGGCCGTACTCATTCCGGTTGGCCCGGAAAGCGATGAGTCCGACGCTAAACTTACGGGTGTAACCGTTAAAGCCGACGAAAAGCAGACCCCAACAAGCTACAACGGCTCTACCATCATTCGGCCGGAGTCTGGTTCGACGTTACGTCCGTTCTCCTACGACGAACCAGAGGGCGATGTGTTGCTGTTAGATGAAGAAGAACGGCCCAATGACGCTGAAATGATCGAGCGGATGGTTGATGCGTTCGTTAAAGGCCATTTTTCATCAACTGAACTGGACCGACCGGCGTTTGAACGTAACAAAACTGTGCTTTACTCACTGCCTCTTCTGGCGGAGCATGAGTTTATCCGCTCAAAACTGAATGACTAAGCAGAGCTTGGCTGAACGATATGCGGGGACTTTCGAGATGAAGTCCCCGCTTTTTTGATATGACCACCGCAACTGACGTTAAGAACGCGCTACTAGCGTTAGCACAGCCCGAACGAGCTGCCTTTGCCGCTCGGTTTTTCAAAACAAAGCCCGGACAGTATGGCGAAGGTGACCAGTTTCTGGGCTTATCTATGCCGCAGCAACATGCTGTTGCGAAGCAGTTTTTAAACCTCTCCATCGAAGAAACCGAGCGGCTGCTTCATGATCCGTACCATGAATGCCGCATGACTGCTTTGCAGATCTGGGCGTATCAAACAAAAAAAGCGGGAACAGCGCAACAAACTGCAATTTTTGAACAGTACCTGGCCAACCGGCAGTACGTCAATAACTGGGATCTGGTCGATGTATCCTGTCCACAGCTTGTTGGGCTGTATCTGCTTTCGCGGGATCGATCTGTGTTATATGATCTGGCCCGGGAAGAGCACCTGTGGAGTCAGCGTATCTCTGTCGTATCGACGCTGGCGTTTATCCGTAAAAATGAGTTTGCCGACACCTTCGGCATTGCTGAGATTCTGCTGCCGCACAAGCACGATTTGATTCATAAAGCCGTTGGCTGGATGCTGCGGGAGATTGGAAAACGAAATTCAGACGCGCTGGACGAGTTCCTACACGATCACATCCGGCAGATGCCCAGAACCGCGTTACGGTACGCCATTGAGCGCTTCGAACCCGCTCGTCGTCGTTACTATCTGGGTTTATAAAAAAAGGGACACTTTCGAAGCGACCCTTTTTTTATAATGTAATGCTGATGGCTCGGCTTAGCGCATCATCTTGTTGAGCTTACCCGAAGCCTGCATCGTGTTCATTTTTTTCATCATCTTACGCATTTCATCGAACTGCTTCAGCAGATTGTTTACCTGCTGAATGCTCGTGCCACTGCCGTTGGCGATGCGCTTCTTACGGCTCCCGTCAATAATATCGGGGCGCTGCCGTTCTTTCGGGGTCATCGAACTGATGATGGCTTCGATGGGCTTGAACGAATCATTATCAATGTCGAGGTCTTTGATCATCTTGCCCATACCCGGAATCATACCCAGCAGGTCTTTGACGTTACCCATCTTCTTGATCTGCTGCAACTGCGACAGGAAATCGTCGAAGTCGAACTGATTCTTACGCATTTTGGCGTTGATGCGCTTCGCTTCTTCTTCGTCAAAGGCCTGCTGTGCGCGCTCAACCAGCGAAATTACGTCGCCCATGCCCAGAATCCGGCTGGCCATACGGTCCGGATAGAACACGTCCAGCGCTTCCATCTTCTCACCCGTGCTGATGAACTTGATTGGCTTGTTCACGACCGTTTTGATCGAAAGGGCAGCTCCACCTCGGGCGTCACCGTCGAGTTTGGTGAGTACCACACCATCGAAATTAAGCCGGTCGTTGAACGTCTTGGCCGTATTTACCGCATCCTGCCCGGTCATAGAGTCAACGACAAACAGCGTTTCGGTCGGACTGATCGCCCGCTTAATGGCTTCAATCTCCTGCATCATGGCTTCATCGACGGCCAGACGACCGGCGGTATCCACGATAACAACCTTTTTGCCCGTTTTGCGTGCCTGTGCAATTCCATTCTGCGCAATTTGTACTGCGTTTTTATTTTCGGGTTCAGCGTATACCTCAACGCCTACCTGCTCGCCCAACACTTTCAACTGGTCGATAGCAGCGGGGCGGTAAATGTCGGCGGCAACGAGCAGCACGTTACGTCCCTGCTTTTTCAGGTAAGACGCCAGTTTGCCCGTAAAAGTAGTTTTACCAGACCCTTGCAGACCCGCGATTAACACCACCGCCGGATCACCTTTGATGTTAATGCTCTGCGCTTCGCCACCCATCAGGTCTGTCAGTTCTTCCTGGACAATCTTGACAAACAACTGACCGGGCTCAACCGATATTAAGACCTTCCGATCGAGGGCCTTGTCGCGGATACGGTCCGTAATATCTTTGGCAACTTTGTAGTTTACGTCAGCGTCAGTCAGCGCCCGGCGAACCTCTTTAATGGTTGCAGCAACGTTAATTTCGGTAATGCGGCCCTGCCCTTTAAGGGTTTTCATGGCCTTATTAAGTTTATCCTGAAGATTCTCGAACATAGTCTATCACAAACAATTGGGCAAAGATAACAGTTTCCGGCGGGCAACGATTGTTAGCCCGCGATTGTGAGGCTGTGGCTGCTAAAATCTGATTGCCGCTAAACTATAACAATACCAAATAGATAAGCTGTAATCGATAAACCAACGTACTATTGCTGGAATATAATTCGGTTTAATGGTAAAGGGCACACACATTTCGTTGCCGTGTATATATATCAGCCTATTATATTCTGTATGCTTTAAAAAATTATTAGCTATATACGTGTAATAATTGCACTATTCTTCGTTATTTTTGAGAATGATGGTTCATGCCTGTATATGTATACGTCTACATAGTAGGCGCTGTTCCGATAAAACCAGCTATAACGAATCAAGAGAATGAGGAGAACAGGGTGGATAGCTATCGGCATGGTGACCATGCTGGCTGTAACGGCACCGGTAGGGGCGCTGTCAATAAGTGATCTCGGAACGAAGCAGGTAGAACCAACGTCTGAAGGACGTATCGGCTCGGGCAATGGTAAGTTAACCAGGAATCCGACGTTGGCACGTAACAGTACGAAAGTAGAAGCTACCGCTAAACCAGAAGCGGCTAAACCAGCTGTTGAGCAGGATAAAAAAGCGATTGGTCGGTGCTGGAAACGCCTGATGAATATGGTCCGTGAGGTAAATCACGCCCACAGGAACAGAAGCAAATAAAACAAGACACAATACAGATAATGAGCAGGGCCGCCCATCGGTGTTGATGGGCGGCCCTGCTCATTATTTACCTTTTGAGGGTTTGGCTTTCTCTAAATCGGCTCGTTGATCGTCGCGTAAGGTTGGGTATTTGATCCCCAACTGCTCCAGGTACGTTTTGTACTTGGCTGGATCGTAGTAGAACTTCTCTAGTTTTGGTTTGAAATCGGCCATAATCTTCTGGTTCAGATAAACAGCCGGAAACTCTTTTGGCGAGATCAGCGGGGTGTATTTCTGCTCTTTGGTTTGCTCGTCGTTGTAATACGCCCACGCTTCCTTGATGATCTCCGGTTTCATGAGCATGTCCAGCAAGGTCATAGCCTCAGCTTTAGCACCGGCCACAATGCCTTTGTGCGCAATGGGCGTGGCCATCGAGATGGCGTTTGCCCAGTGGTGCCCCGGTAGGTCGGGGATGTTGCTGGGGTAACGTAACACGATGGTGGGCAGCGACCAGGAAATATCGGCAATGTCGTCTGAGCCGCCTGTTAGGGGCACCAGTGTCTGTCCACCCATCATGACCGTTGGGGCCGTTGACGCGGGCAGGCCAATGCTGTCTAGTTTCATGGCCAGACCGCCCGTTTTCCGCGATTGTAATTCTTTCTGTGTGGCTTTGGCCAGCATCTGATCTTCGGGTGACCAGGTGGGCAGCCCTACTTTCTGAATGTTCTGGTACATGGCCTCGGCGATTGGTTTGTTAAAATGCCCCGGCCAGGCTGATCCCAGAATTTCGTACGTGAATTTCGTATCGGTCATCAGGGCTGCACCTTCAGCCATTTTTACGCCGGTTTCAAACAACTTTTTAATTTTCGGGTAGCTGCGTTCGCGGAAATAATACCAGACCGATGCTTTTGAGGGTACTACGTTGGGTTGGTCGCCACCGTCGGAAATAACGTAGTGGGAGCGCTGGGTAAGCTCAAGGTGTTCGCGCCGGTAGTTCCAGCCGATGTTCATGAGCTCAACGGCATCGAGGGCGCTTTTACCGCGCCAGGGAGCGCCAGCCGCGTGGGCCGCTGCGCCTTCGAAATTAAATTTGACGGACACCAGGCCGTTGTTACCTGCGTCCCCATAGGACGTAACCAGGTTATCGCCAACGTGGGTGAAAATGCAGGCATCTACGTTTTTGAAATACCCATCGCGGATGTAGAACGCCTTGGCACCAACCAGCTCCTCGGCTACACCCGGCCAAAGCATGAGCGTTCCCGAAAGTTTTTCGCGTTCCATAATCTGCTTCACCGCCAGCGCCGATACGATGTTCAGCGCTTGTCCGGAGTTGTGGCCTTCACCGTGACCGGGCGCGCCTTCCACAATGGGGTCTTTGTAGGCTACGCCGGGTTTCTGACTCGCTTTCGGAATGCAGTCGACATCGGAGCCAATAGCAATTACCGGCTTGCCTGATCCCCACGTAGCAATCCAGGCCGTGGGCATACCCGAAATTCCTTTCTGAATGGTGAATCCTTCTTTTTCGAGCAGGGTCGTAAGATAGTTGAACGTTTCCTGCTCCTGGAATCCCAGTTCCGAAAAGCTAAAAAGCATGTCGTTGATTTGCTGAGCCTGATCTTTGCGGCCCTCAACGGCAGCCGCAGCCTCGGCTTTGAGTTTTTCGATTCGGTCCGACGTAGTACGAGTGGACTTCGACGCTTTTTTGGATTGCCCCACACTGAGTAAAGGCAGGAGCAGCGCCAGTAGCAGATAAACTTTTCGCATGATTATGAATGACTTGTTCAGGTTAGTCAATCAAGATACGAAAAGATTGGGTGTGAAATACGTTGCTGATGGAGAGTTATTTTTGGTGTAAGGCTTATAAGCTCGAAGAAGATTGATAACCTGGTTCTGCACGAAAATGATATGTAGTTACTCCGCTGAAGACAAACAGAGTGAAGTACAAACGTATGCTAAATAACCATGTAGTAGTAATAGGCAACTATTTACTTTTTGCTAACATACAGCTATAAAAAAGAATATTTGTAATTTACATGGGCGACGTAAAAACGTTGTATGAAAATATATTGGATGTACACTATACAGAAAGATTTTAAGAGAGTAGTCAAAATTCAACTAGTATTTGAGAAGCATACAAATTCCTGCAAAGACATCAGACTGCACGCCAACCCGTAAAGCATGAAACTATGATACAAAAACGTATTAGCACGGATCATTTATTATTCAACATTATAAACAAAAAGATAGGTGTCTGGCTGATAGCAACTGCATTTATATTGCTCATAATAGTACAAGATTTTTTGCGTGCAATTATAAACAGTTCAGGTTTTTATTTTAGTGAATCGTTTATGTTTAGTACCTTTTGGTGGGCGTTTGTTCCATTAATTCTAACGCAATATGCCATAGTTAAACGATTTAAAATACAACATTGGGGTTTAGAATGCTTATTAATTATATCGCCTTGTATTATTCACTTGTTCACTTTTCCACTTGCAGTTTGGCTTATTTCTAAACTGTTTTATTATCATACATTTGCCTTTCAGCAAACGTTACGTTATACGATTTCTGAATACATATATCTTTTGTTAATTATATATTCAATACCCGTTATAGCCTATCAAAACTTCTTCAAGCAATCTGGTCTCAAGGCAAATAGATTAGAAGCTAAGCCAAAAGCTTGTCCAGCGGAGTTACTTGATATTCTTCTAGTATCAGATGGTAATAAAAAGATTGCTTTAGCCGCTCAGGAAATCGTTTACTTCTCCGCCCTACCTCCCTATGTACAGATTCATACGGTCGAAAGAAAATATTTATATAACGAAACCTTAAAGTCGCTTTCAAAAAATTTGGGTAATCAACAATTTATACGAATACACAAGTCAACGATTGTAAACATCAATATGGTTACCTATTATACGTCAAGGTTAAACGGCGATTACGACCTAACCTTGAAAAACAACATTAAACTTAGGGTAAGTAGAAATTATGCGACTGACTTCAAACAAAAATTTCAGGAAGCTCATCGCCTTACCGCATTATAACCTCAGCTTACCACATGCTACATTGACTATCAATAATTTGCTTAGGAGGTTTGTCAGAAAAAGTACTTATGGGTGCAATGACAAGTTTCCGAAGCAGTTTACTTCTTGTCCTATCGTCTGTGTTAGTACGTTGCGATGGGCAAGTTTCTAACGCCAATCTTAGCCGGATGCCAGTGGTGACAAGTACAGACATTGGCGGAGCGTTCGAAAACAGAGACTATATGTATCAGGGTATGACCGAACAGATCGCTCCGGTGGATACAAGTCCGGGTTGGAATCAGAAGGGCCAAAAACTATTTATTACGGGTACAATTTTTCAACTAGATGGCAAAACGCCTGTACCCGACGTAGTGCTTTACTATTACCATACTAACGTCGATGGAAAATATTTGCATAAGCCAGGTGAAGCGCGTACAATGTCTCCTAACCAACTTGGGCAAACACACGGATATATTCGGGGTTGGGTAAAAACTGACAAAAAGGGTAAATATTCAATTTATACCGTACGACCAGGTGTATATCCAACCCGAGATGAACCCGCTCATATCCATTTAAGCATTAAAGAGCCGAGTATTCAAGCCCCTTATTATATTGATGAGTTCGTCTTCGATGATGATGAATTACTGAATTTTGCTAAACGTAGAAAACTGGAGAACCGGGGAGGTAGTGGTATTCTAAGAGTCTTGGTACGTAATGATTTACAAATAGCTGAGCATAACATTATATTAGGACTCAATATTCCGAATTATCCACAAACTATCACAACTAAACAATCAGGCCTTAAAATTGGTGAAGATCAACCTTCTTTCACTCCTTTTCATGCTTTTGGACCGGACAAAGGTACTCGGGCGTGCCCTGTATGTAAATATGGGCGTTATCACGGCATATTGTATTTCGTTGGAAACAATCCGGATTGGCCTAAGATAAAAAAATGGCTTACTTTTTTAGAGCAACAAAGTGTGCTGAGACGTAACTATTTAAAAGCGTATTTTATTTATGGTAATGCCATTGCTTACGAAAAAGGCGTACGGCAGATCGAACTAGAAAAACTGGGGACACAATTAAATTTAAAAAACGTAGCTTTAACATTTGCCTCATCTTTTAATGAGACGGAAAGCGAAGTCAATTTAAATAAAATAGATCCGAGTGTAGAGAATACATTTGTCATTTTCAAAAATAGAGCAATCATTGATAAGTATATTGACCTCGAGCCGACAGCAGAGAATTTTGCCCTAATAAAGAAAATACTTGATACTACAAAAGGAGCCTACTTTGATCTACCAGAACCTAAACACAATTGATTAGCTCATAATAGTACCTTATTCGAGTAAGTAGACCAGACAGCACTCCGGAAGAATATCGTCTTTATATTCTTCCGGAGTGCTGTCTGGTCTTTGATTTATCTGTGTACACGACGAGGCTAAGCCGTTTCCGGTAAGCGGTGCTTACTTTTCGGCAAGCTGTACTTCGGCCGTTTTTTGCGCGATGTTGTTCTGCTGCTTAGGAACCGTCTTTAAGTATTCATAGATAGCGCCTACCTCTTTGTCTGACAAGGCCGGGCGTGGAGCCATCGGGTAACGTAGTACAGAGCCATCGGGACGAACGCCCAGTTTTACGGCGCGTATGAACTGTTCCTTGGTGTATTTTTTACCAATGCCCGTTTCCTCGTCGAAGGTCAGATTGGCCGATAGGATCGACTTGCCGTCCTCGCCCGTAAATTTGCTGCCGCCTGCAAAGTAGCCGTTCGTCCGCTCTGGGTGTTCACTGTCCAGATCGAGGTAGTTGGCGGAGTGGCATCCGTAACAGTCACCCACGGTGGTGGCGATGTATTTACCCATAACGGCCGGTTTAGTGCTATCGGGCAGCAGAATGGGCTGAGTCGGGTATTTGTTGGGCTTGAGAACGGTCCAGGGCAGGAGTTTCGCCACAAAGCTGTACTCGGAGGGGGGCGCTTCCTGTTTTGACGCCTGCACCGGAAACCGGTCAGAACGCAGCCAGGCGACTACTGATTTGATGTCTTCATCGGCCATAAGGTTGTATTGAGGCATGAACGCAATCGAACCATCTTTCCGAATCCCCGTACGCAGAAAGTAAATAATCTCGCCATCGGTCCAGTTGCCGATACCTTTATCTTTATCCTGCGTGATGTTACGTGAATACACCGTACCGAACATGGCGGGTAGCTCATCAAGCCGTTTGCCCGTGACCCGGTTGTCGTTATCGGCATGGCAGCTCATGCACTGCAACTGCGAAATGATTTCACCCCGCTTAATACGGGCTTCGGTCAACTCTACTTTAATGTTGGGGGCTACGGGCGGATCGTATGAACGCACTGGGCTTAGGGCTATGTATGCGCAGAAGCCGCCAATCAGCAGCACGACCACGCCTAATCCCTGACCCAGGCGTTTGAGAATTTTTTTTACCGAATTCATGAGAGGATCACTAGTTTTTGGTTATTAGGCCAAAAATCAGCGATACCAGGCTGGTTGCCAGTGCTATCCCTAGTGAAGCGGTATTTTCTTCTGCTGAACTGAAAAAAGTTTCTGTTCAGGCGATCTCCGTACCAGCTAAAAATTTCGTGGCTGTAAACGTAAGGTACCCCAACAGCACCGGGCCATTAGCCACCTGGCGTGAACAATACACTCTAACTTCGATTGTACAGGTCCTGTTGGCTCAGGCCGGGTCTACTGCCCGCTTCCGGATCGGTAGGCTTATTTCCCTTCTTACCGGAGAGTCGGGAAACCATCATGATAACGGCCACTATGCCAACGACGAATAGGATAATCATCAATGTAAGTCCCATAACCTTGCTTTATTAGTTGAGTAGTACCAGACCAGACCGGCGACGAACGCACCAGCTTTAATACTTACTATCTAAGTTTATCTATAGACTAATTTCCTCTAAAAGAATTAGGCAACGGTTCCACTGGAATACGGTTGGGGCGTCGTTGACTGGATAAGCGGCAACTGGGTCGTTCATTTATTTTAGATTCATTACTTTTGCGCCGGGTCGCCGGGCGGCCAAGTTTCTGTATCGTTTTCAATCGTTTATAGCTAAGTCAAATGGAAAAAATTAAGGTGGCGAATCCGGTGGTCGAACTGGATGGCGACGAAATGACCCGTATCATCTGGAAGTTTATCAAAGACAAACTGATTCTGCCCTACGTTGACGTTGATATTAAATACTATGACCTTGGCATCGAATACCGCGACGAAACCAACGATCAGGTAACGATCGACGCGGCTAATGCCATCAAACAATACGGTGTCGGTATCAAATGCGCTACCATCACCCCCGACGAGCAGCGGGTTGAAGAGTTTGGCCTGAAGCAGATGTGGAAATCGCCGAATGGCACCATTCGTAATATTCTGGACGGTACGGTATTCCGCGAGCCGATTGTGATGAGCAACGTACCGCGCCTGGTTACCAACTGGACAGCTCCTATCATCATCGGTCGTCACGCGTTTGGCGATCAGTACCGCGCTACCGATTTCGTCGTGCCTGGTCCCGGTAAACTGACCATGAAGTTTGAAGGCGAAGACGGTACCGTTATGGATTTCGACGTGTACCAGTTCAAAGCGGGTGGCGTTGCGATGGGTATGTACAACGTTGACGAGTCGATTCGCGGCTTTGCGCGGGCCTGTTTCAACGTAGCGCTCGACAAAGGCTGGCCGCTGTACCTATCGACCAAAAACACCATCCTGAAAAAATACGACGGTCGGTTCAAAGACATCTTCCAGGAAATCTACGATGCCGAATACGCCGGTAAAGTGCATTACGAGCACCGTCTGATCGATGACATGGTGGCGTCAGCGCTGAAATGGGAAGGTAACTTCGTATGGGCCTGCAAAAACTACGATGGCGATGTACAGTCGGATACCGTAGCGCAGGGCTTTGGCTCGCTGGGTCTGATGACCTCGGTACTGGTTACGCCCGATGGCAAAACAATGGAAGCTGAAGCGGCTCACGGAACCGTAACGCGTCACTACCGCGAATATCAGAAAGGTAACAAAACCTCAACGAACCCAATCGCGTCGATCTACGCCTGGACCCGCGGTCTGGCCTTCCGAGGTAAACTCGATGACAACCAGCCCCTGATCGATTTCGCCAATGCACTCGAAGCGGTTTGCGTTGAAACGGTTGAGAGCGGTAAAATGACCAAAGACCTGGCCTTGTCGGCTTATCCGGCAGGGACCAAGCTGGTAGCGGGTGAGCATTACCTCAACACCGAGGATTTCCTCGAAGCACTGGACGAAAATCTGAAAGCAAAGCTGGCCTAGTGCTTTAGTTACGGGCTGCAAACAGCCTTGATCACAGAAAAAGACCTGTCGGGTTTGAGCGCCTTACAGGTCTTTTTTAGTTTCTTTGCCAAAAACTATAGAGCTATGAAACAAACCCTAACCTTGCTGGCCGTTGCTTTTCTGTTGTCGGTTAGCGCAGTTGCCAAACCACCCCGTAAGCCTATGAAATCGAATGCGCTTCAGCATATTGTTCTTTTTAAGTTCAAGCCCGAAACAACTCCGGAGAAGGTAAAAGAGATCGTAGCCGCTTTTGAAGCGCTACCGTCGAAGATCAAGGAAATCAAAGGGTTTCAGTGGGGAACCAACAACAGCCCCGAAAACCTGAACAAAGGCCTCACCCACGCCTTTATCCTGACCTTTGACAGTGAGAAAGACCGCGATGCGTATTTGCCGCACCCGGCCCACAAAGAATTCGGCAAGGTTGTCGGTCCCTGGCTCGGTGAAGTAACCGTTGTTGATTTTACGAATCAGGCGAAATAAAAGGGAGTAACGGGAAGAGGGGGACGAGTGGGAGTAAAGGGCTTGCAGTTGTAGCTTCCCTTTACTCCCACTCGTCCCCCTCTTCCCGTTACTCCTTTCCTATAAATTCTTCTCAATAAACTCGGATAGCATCGTGTAGAGGTGAAGCCGGGTGTTGCCTCCGTAAATACCATGGTTCCGGTTGGGGTAATAGAAAGACTGGAACTGCTTGTTCGCTGCAATCAGCGCATTCTCGAAGGCTACCGAATTCTGGAAATGCACATTGTCGTCACCCGTTCCGTGGATGAGCAGAAATGGACCACGCAGCTTAGCCGCGTGCGTAACGGGCGAGTTATCGTCGTAACCGGCTGCATTTTCCTGCGGACGTTTGAGGTAGCGTTCCGTGTAAATGGTATCATAGAACCGCCAGTTGGTGACGGGTGCTACCGAAATACCCGCTTTGAATACGTCGGCACCCAGCGTCATGCAGAGGGCGGTCATGTACCCCCCGTAGCTCCATCCCCAGATGCCCACCCGATTGGGGTCGACGTAGGGTAACGTTTTCAGGTCCCGGGCGGCTGCAATCTGATCTTCGGTTTCGAGTTTGCCCAGCTGGGCATACGTAGCCGTGCGGAACGCGGTGCCTCGTGCGCCCGTGCCCCGTCCGTCGACCGATACAATGAGATAGCCCTTCTGCGCCAACGTCTGATACCAGAAGAAATCGCGGGCATCCCAGTCGTTTTTCACCGTCTGCGAACCAGGGCCACCGTACACGAACATCAACACCGGATATTTCTTCGTGCTATCGAAGTTCAGGGGTTTGATCATCCAGCCATTCAGGGGCGTCCCGTCGGCAGCTTTGGTTTGTATGAACTGCTTTTGCGCAATGCCGTAGCCCGCCAGTCTGGACTTCAAGGCATCGTTCGACTCCAGCACCCGTACATCTGTCGGCGACTTGGCTTCGCGCAGGCTTACGCGCGTGGGTGAGCTGGCGGAGGTGTGATACAGTAAGTAATACGTAAAATCAGGGCTAAAGTTGGCCGTGTACGTACCGGACTGGGTGGTGAGCCGCTGCTTGTTCTGACCATCGAGGCCGATGCGGTATAGGTGCCGCTCAAGTGGAGACACTTCGGTCGATGTAAAAAAGATCGTGCCGGTTTTCTCATCAACGCCCGAAACAGTCGCCACCTCGAAATTTCCAGTGGTGATCGGCCGGATAAGCTTGCCCGTCAGGTCGTACAGATACAGATGTTTGAAACCACTACGTTCGCTGCTCCAGATAAACGATTTACCATCCTGCAGGTACGTCAGATCGTCGGTAAATTCTAGATCAACGTAGGTAGGGCTGGTTTCGGTCAACACGGTGGTTGCCTGTCCGGTAGATGCGTTGACGTGCAGGAGATCAAGTTTATTCTGAAGCCGGTTCAGCCGACGTATTGAGAGCAGATTCGGATTCTTTGTCCACTGAATACGGGGCAGGTACATATCGGTTTCCGACGGTTCGACGCTTCGACCCGTTTGCGCCTGTACCTTTTTGCCGGTTGCTACATCGGCTACCCAAACCGTTACGATCGAATTCGCTTCACCCGCTTTTGGGTATTTGAAGCGGTACTCAACCGGATACAAACCGCCCCAGAGCTGCATATCATACTCGGGAACGCGGCTTTCGTCGAACCGAATCCAGGCCAGCCGACGGCTGTCGGGTGACCACTCGAAAGCGCGGGCCATGCTGAATTCTTCTTCGTACACCCAGTCGGCCCCGCCGTTGATAATGGCGTTACGTTTGCCATCAGTAGTGAGCTGCGTTTCTTTGCCCGTCGCTACATCCATGGCAAACAGATTGTTGTCGCGCACAAAAGCCACCCGCTTTCCGTCGGGCGAGAACGTAGCGTATTGCTGTTTACCTTTCGTGCTCAGCGGCTTAAGCTGCTTCGTAGCCAGATCGTATACGTAGAACTCGGCTTTGCTCGACCGACGGTAAATGGGCTCTTCCTGCGTAGTAATCAGAAGTTTACGCTCATCGGCCGAAAGTTGGTAGTCGTCGATGGTGATCGATTTTCCCGTCCCCGATAAAGTCGCCTGACGCTCATCAAAAAGTGTTTCGACGGGTTGCCCGGTTGTAATGTTAAACTTGGTGATCTTACCGCCATCCAGCGTCGTGTAGAAGCCACCGGTTTTCATCCAGTTTACACCACTGACAGTACGCGGGCTGAACGTACCCTGGTTACGTCCCCACACATCGTCGAGCGTAACGGCTTTCTGAGTTTGGCCGAGGGCCGAAGTGGCGATAAATAGGAGCAGCGCTGTCCAGCTCCTGATCGTCTGGTTCATAAAGTATGATTAGGTTAACACAGAAGCGGGCGACCTAAGTCGCCCGCTCATAAAACGATCTAGAATAAAGACGACTTATTTGACGGGTTCAGCCACCGCACCATCGGGCAGTAGTCCTTTACGTCGCAGCAGCGCATCTGTGAAGCGCAGGTCGTTATCACTCGTGAAGATGGTAAACGGAAGGTAGAGGAACTGCGCTTTGCTAAGCCCTTTCGTGACCGTACGGGCAATCCAGTTCGCCTTCACGTTCCTCATGGCGTCGTCGTTGTTCAGAAACAGAATATAGGCGTCCTTCTCTTTAATTACGCTGTCGATCTGCGTCCATTTCAGAATGCCTCCTTCTTTCGCGTTGATGCGCATCAGAATCTGGCGGCTGTCAATTTCATATACGTACTTCTGAAAGAGGGGTTTGCTTTGCTCCATCTGGGCAATTCCGGTGATCTGGATGGCCCAGAACAGCACGTACAGAATCGTGAGCACGACAATGACAATGTAAATCCAATAGTTTTGATAAGCGCCCGTTACGTTCAGAATCACGTTCAGGATAATAAGCCCCAGCGGGACAAACGCCCACTTCCAATTTTCTTTCACCCACTGCCGGAGGGCGATGTTGATGTACGTCTTTTGGTCTAACGCGTATTTTTTAGTTTTAACAATCATAACACTGGCATTGGCCAACCGTCTAAATTAAGGTGCAAAGATAGACGTAAAACTTGTCAGTGAATACGTGTTTGAGGAACACGCAGCGACTATTCTTTTCGGAAGTGTAACGCTTTGATCGCGAACTGCTGGTCGCTGATTTGTCGCATCAGGACGTAGACGGCAAAGGTCTGTCCGTTCGATTCGTAGGTGCCGGTGTTGTAACGCAGGCGGTCGGAGGCTCCACGGTACACAAACTGGAAGCTGTGAGGGGGGTATTTGCGGAAGAACGAACGCAGAATCAGCTCGGCGTGCGTAGCCTGCACCGACTGGAATTCGACCTTTTCGGCATCGATCACTAACTCAATTGTTTTGGCAAACCGGGTCGATAACTGGGCGGCATCACCCGTTTGTAGCGATAGTTTTACCGTCTGCGTAATATCAGCGTCTGTAACTGGTTTAGTGGGCGATAGCCAGATAAACAGCATAAAGATAAAACCAGCAAGGATGTTCATAATTGACAGGACGTATTGCGACATTGACCTACCGAAGGCGAAAACTATGCCAACCCGGACCGGGTAAATCGTTGTCCCTGGATTTCGTCCGCTCCGCTACTTTTCTCATCTTTACGCCATTAATCGTTTTTAAACCGCTGCATGAACACTGCCCAGCCAACGCTTGTACTGAATGCCGAGCAGATTCGCCAGAAGATTCGACGGATTGCTTTTCAGATTTACGAGAATAATTTTGAAGAACCCGCTATTCTGCTGGCCGGTATATCGGGCGAAGGCTACGTACTTGCGCAGGCCTTAGCCTCGGAACTGGAATCCATTGCTCCGTTTACCATCGACCTGCTGCAACTCGAACTGGACAAAACCCAAACGGCCCAGCCCCCCGTCCAGACCATTCCGGCGGAGGTAACGCTTGTCGACAAAGTAGTTATTGTGGTCGATGACGTACTGTATACGGGTAGAACGCTGGTTTTCAGCTTGCAACCGTTCCTGCAGGTGCCCGTCAAAAAGTTGCAGGTGGCGGTACTGGTCGATCGGAATCACCCGCGCTACCCCGTTGCGGCTGACTATAAAGGCTATGAACTCAGCACTACCCTTACTGAACATGTGGAGGTAGTGCTGAGTGACCAACAGCGAACCGGCGTGTATTTGCAGTAGCTGCGTAGTGAAGCCACCGGACGTTCCGGCTTGCTCGCTACGCTTTTGTACTGCGGATAAGGCCTACCCCGGCGAAGAAAAATATACCGCCTAAAATCAGATACACGAACGAAGCCTGCGCTACGCCCCCTTTGGCAAAATCCATGCCGCCATAAATTAGCCCGATTAACCCGACCAGGGTTAAAATCATGCCTAGTGTGCTCTTTGCATTCATTGTTACGTCGAGATTAGTGAGATCAATGAAAGCACAACTACCGATACGTTAATAGCGCTGAAAAAGCTATTGATTGGGATACGCTTTATTCCAGCAGGACCATAATATCTTCTTTGGTCAACGACTTCATGAAGTTTTCTTCGGTCGTGATCAGGCTGCCTGCCAGTTGTTGTTTGGCGCGTTGTAAGGAAAGGATTTTTTCTTCAACCGTGTTTTTGGCGATGAATTTGTACGTGAATACGGTCTTTTGCTGGCCAATCCGGTGCGCCCGGTCAACGGCCTGGGCTTCAATTGCGGGGTTCCACCAGGGGTCAAGAATAAACACGTAATCAGCGGCCGTCAGGTTATGGCCTAATCCGCCGGCTTTCAGCGAAATCAGAAACAGCTTTACCGACTCGTCGGTCTGAAACAACTCGACCTGGCTCTGCCGATCGGTGGTTGAGCCATCCAGATACGCATACTTGATATTTTTTTCTTTCAGATACTGACGAACAACGCTAAGGTGTTTGATGAACTGACTAAACACCAGAACCTTATGGTGGTCGGTCATGGCGCTTTCAAGCCGCATCAGAACGTCGTCGAGCTTACCCGAATCGCCTTCGTAGTCTTCATTCACCATACGCGGGTGATTGGCAATCTGACGGAGCTTGGTCAGACCCTGCAATACCACCATCTGCGATTTGGCCATGCCTTCTTCTTCGATGCGCTCCAGGATCAGGTTGCGGTAATAGGACTTCGCTTCTTCGTACTGTTTTTCCTGATCGGGCGTCATCTCGCAGTACAGGACACTCTCTACTTTTTCGGGAAGATCGGTGGCAACCTGCGATTTATTTCGCCGGAGCATGAACGGCTTGATCAGTGTGTACAGTCGGCTGGTTTTTACTTCATCGTGCTTTTTCTCGATCGGAATCAAAAACTCATTGCGAAAAAAAGACTGGCTGCCCAGCAGGCCGGGATTGATGAACGACATCTGTGTCCACAGGTCCATCGTACTGTTTTCCAGCGGGGTACCCGTCAGAATGAGCCGGTGCGCGGTGTTCAGCTGCATCACCGCCTTGGTAATGTGCGACGAGGGGTTTTTGATGGCCTGCGACTCATCCAGAATGACGTAGTTAAACCGGTAATCGCTGAGAATATCAATATCGATCCGAACAATGCCATACGAGGTCAGAATCAGATCAAACCCGTCGAACTGGGCCGTGTTTTTCTCCCGATACGTACCCGTATAAACCATAACGCGGAGGTCGGGAGTGAATTTTCGGGCCTCCAGTTCCCAGTTATACAGCAGCGAGGTCGGCATAACCAGCAGGCTTGGATCAGTGGCCCCCGCTTCTTTCTGCCCCTGGAGCATAGCCAGCGTCATGACGGTTTTGCCGAGCCCCATATCGTCGGCCAGACAGCCCCCAAACCGGTACTGGCGCAGGAAATTCATCCAGTCGTAGCCAGCCTGCTGGTAGGGGCGAAGCGTACCATTGAACCGCTGGGGCATGGGAAACGGCTCGATCTCCTCGAAGTCGCGCAGCCGCTCCAGCTTCCGGCTCATGATCGTCGTCGCCAGGTTGTCGCGTTCCAGCTCCTGTACGAGCGCCAGGTGATGTTTCTGAAGAACCAACTGATCCGTTCCTTCCGGCTGCTCAACAAAGCCGAATAGTTCAGAATACTTCACGAACCAGGCCTCGGGAATAACAGCGACTTCACCATTGGGCAGCGTAAACTCGTGTTTCCTGTTCAGAATAAGCGACCGCAGCTTCAGAAAGGGAATTTCAAACTCACCAAACCGCACGTTCGCGTAGATATCGAACCAGTCGCGACCTTCCTGAATGGATACATCGATACTGGAGTACCCCAGAAAATACCGTTTCGTATCATCGGCGTGTTGCAGCAGCAGAAAACCGGCTTCCCCTAGTTTCTGGTTGTTGTCCGACAGCCAGGCAAAGGCTTCTGCTTTTGGCAAGGCCAGTCGGCCATGACGCAAATCGAGGCCCGATTCGCGCAGGAATGTTAGCTTCTGGCGCTCTAACCGCTGGTCGCGCCGGATTTTATGGAAGATATACTCGTCGTTCTTCTTTTCCAGACTCACATTTGCCGAAGGCCCGAAACTGTCGAAACGAAACGTAAAATCCCCGTATTTGAACGATAGGTCGAAGGCGATACGTTGGCTGGACTCTTCTTCGTCGATACCGTCGAAGGCATCGGTTCCTGCTTTTAACAACGAAGCCGATACGGTTCGGCTGGGAACGACCATTTCCGAAACGGTTAGCAATGGCACGGGTTCGAGCACTTCGGCTTTGATTTCAAAGCCCTTGGCGTATACGTCGTAGGCGGCAATGAGCTGAGTGACAAAGCGTTCGTAGTACTGCTGTTCGATATTGCGGGGAATGATAATATGGTTTTTGTTGAAAAACGGCCGGAGCTTTTTGCCGTCTACCTGTTTACTGAAATGATACAGGCGTCGGCCGACCATCATATAGGCGGGTTCATCGCAGATCAGAAATGCGTCTTTGAACTGAAATTCAACCCGCTCGGTTTCGGTCGTCTGCCCCGTCGCTTCGTCGCGCACGGGGTAACGGATGATCGGAAAATAATGCGTGGAATCAGGGTTGCGGATAAAGTGAAAATGCACCCGTGCTGGCTCGGGCATCCAGGTGATGTATTCCCAGGCCGGATTGCCGTCGCTACCCATGATGTAAAACGGCTTATCCGGCATCAGCGCCATAATCTGCGCTTTCATGTTGTCGAGGTAGCCGCAGATGGCCTCCTGCACGAGCTTATCGCCTTTTTGCGGGTCGTAGATCTTCAGGAAGAAGTCGACAGCGGGCAGCTTCTTGGTGTTGAATTTTTTGACGATGGTATCCTGCTGAATGGTATCAATCAGCTTCACCAGTTCAAAATCCCGCTCGTCGAGTTCCTGAGCAAACTCCCGTACGTTCTGCGACGACAGCGTCTGATTCAATAGAGTGAGTTCGCCACGACTATTCCGCTGCACCACGAAGGCTTCAATAAGGTATCCCAAAAACTCATGCTCCAATAGTGAGTAGACAATCTGGAAGGGTTCGGACGGCGAAACTTTCATGATGCGGCTGTAACAATTTACCCGATTAGCTAGCGAGCTAACCGAGACGGCTAAAAATCTGTTGAAATAGGGTGTTGATGAGCGGGTTGAAATGAGCGCTTTATAACTGACTGTAAACCAATAAATTGGTATCAATTTAGTATAGCTACTGGTCTCAAATATACGAACTGAAATAAGAATCCCAAGTAGGCGGCAACGTAAATGAGAAAAACCTTTGTCCGATACTAAGCAACCTTATCTAACGGTTTCGGACGCCCGAAAAAGCAGGTCTAAACCCGGATGGGCAAGTCCTTACTTCAGTAGCTGCTGCGTACTATTTTTTGGGACGAAATACACCTTGGCATAGATTTCGCCAAAGCAGGCTCTAACGGATCAGAAGAGGTCAAATGGCTTATGTGTCATTTATATTGCGTTGAGCTTACGTCTGATTTTGTCAAACTTTTACTGATTTTGTAACGAATAATATAAAATAAGTTAACCATAAAATTTTAAGTGTTTATCAATTGGTTATTAGTGGCCAGGAGTGGTATTATATAGTATGGTATATATAGGCAAGTGTTTGATAATCAACTATTTTAGGTCTGTTGATTCCGCCGGTTTCCGCTTCTCTCTAAAGGCTTAAGGCGGTTCCAATTGCTGGCTTACCCCCAGGTTTGTTCTCAGCTTTACTCGTTAGTCGGGGAGTACACCCGTTAGTCAACACAGCGGTTGGCATTTCATTTGCCTATAGTGTGATCATCTAATTCGGTTGGGCAGGAGGAGTTACGTTCGGTACAGCAAACAACGCTGTCTGAGAGTGACACCTTCTGGGCACGAAATCATGGTTACATATGGGAAATATTTACGCTAAATCCTCTGGCTTTTCTGCCTTCTTCAGCAGACGTAACGTACACCAACTTGTCAAAGTAGGGGGCTTACTGCTGAGTTTACTTGTAATCAGCTATACGGCCTTTGCTCAGACGACAATAACGGGCGCTGTCTATCGCGATTTCAACGCTAATGGTACGCGTGAATATAGTACCGCAACACCCAATGAAGGAGAAATCGGCGTTGGGGGCGTAACGGTCTCGGTTTATAGCGGCACCGCGGTCGTCGCTACTGCCATCACCAGTTCCACCGGCGTAAATGCAGGCAGTTATAATTTCAGTATATCGACTGCTGGTCCGTTCCGGGTTCAGTTCACGAATTTGCCCGATGGGTTCTTCGAAGGTCCGCAGGGAGCCAATAGCGGTACGTCTGTTCAATTTGTGGCAAACGCAGCAACCGCAACCGCAAGTTTAGGAATCAACCATCCCGACGATTATTGCCAGGCCAGCCCTTATTTCGTGGTTCCCTGTTACGTAAATGGGAACTCAACCGGTTCTGGTACGGCCAGTACGCGCGATGTACTGGTTGCGCTGCCATACAGCAGTACCGGAACATCACCTGCCATCTTTGACGTTGCCTTCAACAATCAGGTCGGAACGGTATACGGCCTGGCCTATCAGCGGCAGACGGGTAATCTGTTTTCGTCGGCCTTGGTAAAACGGCACTCAGGCCTGGGACCCTCAGGAGCAGGCGCTATCTACCTGAGCCGATTTACGTCTACTACGGGTATCGTTACAACGTCAACGTTTACGACGATTGCTGCCGGAACCGTATTGTCAAATACCGCCCGTGGCTTATCCGCGAACGCAGCCGACGTAAACCGGGATCCTTCCACCTTCGATCAGGTCGGTAAAGCGGGTCTGGGCGATATAGAGATTTCGAGTGACGGAACGCGCCTGTTCGTGGTGAATCTGTCGGATCGGCGATTATATCAGATCAACATCAATAATCCGACAACCCCAACGCCCACGGCCGGTACGACCACCAGCTTTGCCATTCCGAACCCTACCAATGGTTGCCCAACCAACAGCGTATTCCGGCCCTTTGGGTTGAAGTATTACCGGGACCGGGTCTACGTAGGTGGCGTTTGCACGAATGAGAACGTTACCACCACGAAAGTATACAGTAATACCGCCGGAACCAGCAGCTTAACCTTACCCAGCAACAACGGTATGCAGGCGGTAGTGTTTGAGTTTAACCCAAGTGGCAGCACCTTTACCCAGGTCCTTTCGTTCCCGCTTACATACCGGAAGGGGGCTTCCAACGCTGATAAGTCAGGCGTTGATCGGGCTGATTTCTGGCTGCCCTGGGTGTCGTCTCAGCCAACAACGTTCGTCCGCTCCGACGGGTCGTATAGCTATCCGCAACCCATTTTGGCGGGTATTGAATTCGATGTCAATGGGGATATGATTGTCAGCATCCGCGACCGGTTTGGTGATCAGTATGGTAACCGGAACCTTGGGCCAATCGCGGACGATAACACATTATACAGACCCATTGCACCCGGTGATATTCTGCGGGCGGGTAAGTGCAATCCGGCCGTAAACCAATGGACTATCGAAAGCAATGCCAGTGTTTGCGCACGGCCAGCTACGGCCGGGGCTAACAACGGACAGGGACCCGGCGGTGGTGAGTACTACTGGGGTGATCGGGTGGCGGTTGGAGCAAACCACTTGGAACAGAGCGAAGGTGGCTTAGCCTTACTACCCGGCCGGGATGAGATAGCCACGATAGCGCTTGATCCCACAGATGTGTTTGATACTGGCGGGATCAAGCGATTAACCAACTCAACAGGAGCCGGTACTTTAGCCGATGGTGTTCAAATCTATTCGGCCGAAAATGTGGCTACGTTTGGTAAAGCGAACGGTCTGGGCGACCTTGAACTAAATTGTAGCGTTGCGCCAATCGAGATCGGGAACCGCCTGTTCAGCGACGGCGATTTTCTGACTGCCAACGGCATCCAGGATAACGGTAATGCCGGGTCGAACGTGAGCGGAGCGGTGGTGCAGCTGTACCGCATCGTGTCGGGCGTGGCCACCCTGGTTGCCTCAACAACTACCAACGCTTCGGGCGAATACTATTTCAGGAGCACCACCGTAACGGGCCTGGTGCCGAATGCTGAATACCAGATTCGGGTAGCCCTCAATCAGTTTGCTACGCCAACAACCATTACAGTACCTAATGCCGGTTCAGATGATCTGGCCGATAGTGATGCGTTCCTGCAAACCATTGGGGGCGTGCCAACGGCCGTTGTGTCACTAACAACCGGCGACTACGGCGAGAACAACCACAGCTACGATATTGGCTTCATTCGCCAGCCCGCCAGCATCGGCGATTTTGTGTTCGAAGACCTCAACCGAAACGGTATCCAGGATGCGGGTGAGCCGGGTATTCAGGGCGTAACTGTACAACTCCTCGATGGGTCGGGCAATGCAGTAGCCGGTGTAGCACCAACGACCACCAACGCCAGCGGCTTCTACAGCTTTACGGGTCTGACACCAACAACCCCGTACATTGTTGCGTTTACAGCGCCCAATGGATACACCGCTACGTTGGTTGATCAGGGTGGCAACGATGCCATTGACTCCGACGTTAATCCGGCGACGGGCCGCACGGGTAGTTATACCATCGCGTCCGGAGCAAGCTTAACCACCGTTGATGCGGGTTTTTACCGGTCCGCCACTATCGGTGATCGGGTATTCGTCGATGCTAACCGCAACGGACTTCAGGATGCCGGTGAAACAGGGCTGGCGGGCGTAACGGTGCAGTTGCTGACGGGCACCAATACGGTTGTTGCCAGCACCACCACCAACGCCAGCGGTATTTACAGCTTTACGGGGCTGACGCCGGGTGTTTCCTACAGTGTCGTCTTTAGTCTTCCGACCAATTACTCGGCGTCACCCGCCAAGCAGGGCGGAAACGACGCGCTCGACAGCGATGCTAATGCGGTAACGGGCCGCACGGGTGCGTATACCTTAACGTCGGGCCAGAGTCTGACTTCGGTTGATGCAGGATTCTTCCTGCTTACTTATGATCTGGCGCTACGCAAAACGGTACAGACGCTGCCCTCACCGTTGCTCCCTCTCTCGAACGTAACATTCCGGATCGAGGTGTTCAACCAGGGCGAACTACCCGCCAGCGGTATTGTCGTAACAGACTATGTTCCCACCGGATTTGTGTTTGCCCAGGCCGCTAACCCCGGCTGGACGGCTGGCCCCAATCCGACATTCCCCCTCGCCGGTACCATTACACCCGGCAGCAGCACAACCATAAGCATTGTGCTGCAGGTAGCCGCCACGTCGGGTGGACAAAGTTTAACTAACGCGGCTGAAATCAGCACTGATAACGGGGATGATATTGACTCGGCCCCGGATAACATTGCCAACAACGACGGGCCCGTAACGGACGATGCGATCAACAATCAGAACGGCGATCAGGATGATCATGACATCGCGATTGTCAGTCCATTAGGGTTCGCGTCACTCGGTAATCTGGTGTTTGAAGACCTGAATGCCAATGGCGTTCAGGATGCGGGCGACATCGGCATCGCGGGCGTAACAGTGCAGTTGCTGATGGGCGCAAATACGGTCGTGTCCAGTACTACCACCAACGCCAGCGGTATCTATAGCTTCACGGGCCTGACCCCGGGCGTTTCTTACAGTGTTGTCTTCAGCCGCCCGGCGGGATACTCCTCGACGGTGGCGAATGCCGGTGGTAATGACGCCGTTGATAGTGATGCCGATCCAGTTACTGGCCGAACAGGCAGCTACGTATTAACATCCAACGAGAACAATACGACGGTTGATGCCGGATTTTACCGGCCCGCCACTATCGGGGATCGGGTGTTTGCTGATAATAACAACAACGGAATTCAGGATGCGGGTGAACCAGGTATTCCAGGCGTAACGGTGCAACTGCTGACGGGTACCAATACGGTCGTGTCCAGTACTACCACCAGCGCCAGCGGTATCTATAGCTTCACGGGCCTGACCCCGGGCACTTCCTACAGTGTTGTCTTCAGTCGCCCAACGGGGTATACCTCCGTTGCGGCAGGGCAGGGCGGAAACGACGCGCTCGATAGCGACGCTGACCCAACCACCGGCCGTACGGGCAGCTATACGCTGGCATCTAATGGCAGCAACCTGAACGTCGACGCCGGATTCTCCTGCATTCCACCAGTCGTGACGGCTACGGGCGGTACGGTTAGCTGTACCACGCCCTCTATCCAGTTGCAGGCTACGTCCAGCATTACGCCGTCGACATACGCCTGGACGGGCCCCGGTGGCTTTACCAGCACGTTGCAAAATCCAACGGTAAGTGTTGCCGGTACGTACACCGTAGTGGTAACGAGCAATGCCGGCTGTTCGTCAACCGCCGTAGCCACCGCTATTGTTACGCAGAACATAACACCACCGACGGGCGTCGTAGCCAGCAACACGGGGCCCCTCACCTGTACCCTCACCACCGCTACCATCAGCGCTACGTCAACAACGGGTGGAGTAACGTATCGCTGGACCGGCCCCAACAACTTTACCAGCGCGAGTCAAACCTTTACTACATCCGTGCCGGGTGTGTATGTTGTTGTAATAACTGCTCCAAACGGCTGTACCAATACGGCCAGTACGACGCTCCAGCAGAACCTGCTCGCACCAACGGTATCCCTCGCTAATACGGGACCGCTGACCTGTACGCTCACTACGGCCACCATTAGCGCTACCGCGAGCGAAGCCGTCAGCTATCGCTTCGCAGGACCGGGAGGCTTCGTTGGTACGAGTGCCAGCTTCGTTACCAGCGTAGCGGGTCTGTATTCGGTAACGGCAACTTCAGCCAACGGCTGTACAGCCGTTGCCACCACGACCGTTCAGCAAGATGCAACGGTACCGACCGTAACGGCCAGCAATACCGGCCCGCTCAACTGTACATCGGCCAGCGCGACGGTCAGTGCTGCTGGCAGCCCAGGGGTTACGTATCGGTGGGTCGGTCCGGCCGGCTTCACCAGCACGGCCGCCAGCTTTGGCGCTACCGTAGCCGGTACTTACTCAGTAACGGTGACTTCAGCCAATGGCTGTACGGCCGTAGCGACGACTACCGTCGGCCAGGATGCCACCGCTCCAGCGGGCGTAGCGGCCAGCAACACGGGGCCCCTCACCTGTACCTTAACTACGGCTACCGTGAGTGTAACGACCACCACAACGGGGGTTACGTATCGGTGGGTCGGCCCCGGCGGCTTCACCAGCACGGCCGCCAGCTTTGGCGCTACCGTAGCCGGTACTTACTCAGTAACAGTGACTTCAGCCAATGGCTGTACGGCCACGGCCAGCACGACGGTTAGTCAGGACATCACGGCCCCAGCGGGCGTAGCGGCCAGCAACACGGGGCCCCTCACCTGTACCTTAACTACGGCTACCGTGAGTGTAACGACCACCACAACGGGGGTTACGTATCGGTGGGTCGGTCCCGGCGGCTTCACCAGCACGGCCGCCAGCTTTGGCGCTACCGTAGCCGGTACTTACTCAGTAACAGTGACTTCAGTCAATGGCTGTACGGCCGTAGCGACGACTACCGTCGGCCAGGATGCCACCGCTCCAGCGGGCGTAGCGGCCAGCAACACGGGGCCCCTCACCTGTACCTTAACTACGGCTACCGTGAGTGTAACGACCACCACAACGGGGGTTACGTATCGGTGGGTCGGCCCCGGCGGCTTCACCAGCACGGCCGCCAGCTTTGGCGCTACCGTAGCCGGTACTTACTCAGTAACGGTGACTTCAGCCAATGGCTGTTCAGCCGTAGCGACGACCACCGTTGGCCAGGACATTACGGCCCCAGCCGTAACGGCCAGCAATACCGGTCCGCTCACCTGTACGTTGACCAGCGTGACAGTCAGTGCTGCTGGCAGCCCAGGGGTTACGTATCGGTGGGTCGGTCCGGCCGGCTTCACCAGCACGGCCGCCAGCTTCGCTGCTACCGTACCGGGCCTGTACTCAGTAACGGTGACTTCAGCCAATGGCTGTACGGCTACGGCCAGCACGACTGTCCAGCAGGATTTGACCGTGCCGACCGTAACGGCTACGAATTCTGGCCCGTTGACCTGTACGTTGACCAGTGTTACTATCAGTGCGACGGCAAATGAGCCGGTTACTTACCGCTGGAATATCGGTGTAAATACGCCAAGCTTCACGACGAGCGTAGCCGGTTTGTACTCGGTAACGGTGACAAGCGTCAACGGCTGTTCCGCCGTCGCTACCACGACCGTTCAGCAAGATGCAACGGTACCGACCGTAACGGCCAGCAATACCGGCCCGCTCAACTGCACGCTGACCAGCGTTACAGTCAGTGCTGTTGGTAGCCCGGGGGTTAGCTATCGCTGGAATACCGGCGCGATAACGCCGACTATCTCGGCAAATGCGGCTGGTGTCTACTCCGTAACGGTTACGTCGCCCAACGGCTGTACGGCTACGGCCAGCACCACCGTTGGTCAGGACATCACGGCTCCGGCGGGTGTCGTAGCCAGCAACACAGGGCCCCTCACCTGTTCGGTGGCCACGGCTACCGTCAGCGTAGCGACGACCACACCGGGGGTTACGTACCAGTGGGTAGGCCCCGGCGGCTTTACGTCAATTGCGTCGAGCTTTACCACGAATGTTGCCGGTCTGTATTCAGTAACGGTGACTTCGGCCAACGGCTGCGCAACCACGGCCAGTACGAACCTTATTCAGAACACAACCCCGCTGGCGGATGTGTCCATCAGCAACACAGGGCCACTGACCTGTACGCTAACAACCGTAACGGTGAGTGCAACCAGCACCACGCCCGGTGTAACCTATAGCTGGACTGGTCCGGGCGGCTTTACGAGCAGCGCTCAAAGCTTTACGACCAGTGTGCCAGGTACCTATGTCGTTACGATAGCTGGCCCGAACGGCTGCGTCCCAACGGTAATCAGTACTATTGTTAATCAGGATGTTGCGGTTCCGGCGGGTGTAACGGCCAGCAATACCGGTCCGCTTAGCTGTACCCTCAGCAACGTAACGGTGAGTGCGACCAGCACTACGCCCGGCGTGACCTACCGCTGGATCGGACCCGGTGGGTTCACCAGCACAGCCCAGAGCTTTGCAACGGCCGCTGCGGGTCTGTATTCGGTAACGGTGACAAGTGCCAATGGCTGCACCGCTGTCGCAACGACCACCGTTGGCCAGGACAATACCGGCATTCAGAACATCACCATTAGCAATACGGGTCCGTTAAACTGTACGCTGACGACCGTAACGGTAACCGCCAGCAGTTCCACGCCGGGCGTAGTGTATAGCTGGTCGGGCCCGAATGGATTTACCAGCGCCATTCCGAGCTTTACAACGAGCGTGCCGGGTCTGTATTCATTGACCTTGACCGCGCCTAACGGATGTTCAGCAGTGACCTCAACGACGGTTATTCAGGACATCGCGGCTCCGGCGGGTGTCGTAGCCAGCAACACAGGGCCCCTCACCTGTACCCTCACCACCGCTACCGTGAGTGTGACCACAACCACACCGGGCGTGACGTACAATTGGGTAGGGCCGGGGGGCTTCACGTCGACGACGGCCAGTTTCACCACGACTGTTGCTGGTCTATATACTGTAACGATAACCGGAGCGAACGGCTGTACGGCTACGGCCAGCACCACCGTTGGCCAGGACATCGCGGCTTCGGCGGGTGTCGTAGCCAGCAATACTGGTCCGCTCACCTGTACGCTAACAACCGTAACGGTGAGTGCAACCAGCACCACGCCGGGCGTAGTGTATAGCTGGTCGGGTCCGAATGGCTTTGCTTCAACGGCCGCCAGCTTCGCTACGAGTGTACCCGGTACCTATTCGGTGATCGTTACGAACCCCGCCAATGGTTGTACGACGACAGCGACGACAACAGTTGGTCAGGATGCAACCACGCCGGCGGGTGTCGTGGCCAGCAACACGGGACCCCTCACCTGTATCCTCACGACCACGACCGTCAGCGTGACCACAACCACGCCGGGCGTAACCTATCGCTGGACCGGTCCGAATGGCTTCGTCAGCACGACGGCCAGCTTCGGCGCTACTCTGGCGGGTCTGTATTCGGTAACGGTAACAAGTCCTAACGGCTGTACGGCTACGGCCAGCACAACGGTGCTGCAGGATCTGACCGTACCAACCGTAACGGCTACGAACACCGGCCCGTTGACCTGTGCCCTAACCACCGCCACCGTCAGTGCCAGCACAAGTACTGCCGGGGTGACCTATAGTTGGGTCGGTCCGAATGGCTTTACCAGCACGGCCGCCAGCTTCGCTACTACGGTGCCGGGCCTGTATTCGGTAACGGTAACAAGTCCTAACGGCTGTACGGCTACGACCAGCACCACCATCCAGCAGGATCTGACTGCGCCA
>NZ_BAAGZD010000036.1:0-2770 GCF_054778895.1 Spirosoma fluminis | reverse complement strand
AACGTATCTATGGAGCAGTGGTCAGACTACGGCCAGCTTCTCCACCAGCCTGGCGGGTCTGTACTCGGTAACGGTGACAAGCGCCAATGGCTGTACGGCCACGGCCAGCACGACTATTCAGCAGGACATAGTTGCTCCGACAGCAACGATCGCCAGCACGAGTCCGCTGACCTGCACCCTGACAACGGTAACGCTAACAGTTGCGCCTGACGTACCAGTAACCTACCTGTGGAACACGGGTGAGACGACAGCCTCAATCTCAGTGAGTGCGGCTGGTGCCTATTCGGTGACAATCACATCTGCCAATGGCTGTACAGCCGTAGTTACAACGACGGTCATCAGCGACACCGCAGTGCCAACGGTAACCGCTACGGCGAGTAATATCATAACGGTGAGCCAGCCCACGGCGACCATCTCAACGGTAGCTAGTCCAGGCGTTACGTATCTGTGGAGCACCGGGGCGACCACCCCAAGCATCGCCGTAACCAGTGCCGGTATTTATTCGGTAACGGTGACAAGCCCCAACGGCTGTACGGCAGTCGCTACCACGACAGTGGTAAGTGATACGGCCGTACCGACCGTAACGGTGAGTGTAAGCAACACCTTGACCTGCGCCCAGCCCACAGCGACCATCAGCACCACAGCCACGCCAGGCGTTACTTATCGCTGGAGCACGGGCGAAACGACGTCGAGTATCGTTGTGAGCACAGAAGGATTGTATTCAGTAACGGTAACTGCACCGAACGGAGCCACCGCTGCTACAACAACAGCCGTCTTCAGCAATACAGTTGTACCAACTGTTACGGCATCGGTGAGCAACACCCTGACCTGCGCTCAGCCCACGGCGACGATTAGTACGACGGCTACGCCTGGCGCTACCTATCTCTGGAGCACGGGAGCGACTACCCCAACCATCCTGGTAAGTGCGGCCGGTCCGTACTCGGTAACGGTGACCAACGCTAACGGCTGTACGGCCACGACCAGTACAATTGTTATTGAGAACGTACTGGTACCGACCGTAACGGCCAGCAATACGGGTCCGCTCAACTGTACCTTAACGAATGCCACCATCAGTGCGTCGGCCAGTGAACTGGTAACGTATCTATGGAGCAGTGGTCAGACTACGGCCAGCTTCTCCACCAGCCTGGCGGGTCTGTACTCGGTAACGGTGACAAGCGCCAATGGCTGTACGGCCACGGCCAGCACGACTATTCAGCAGGATATAGTTGCTCCGACCGTGTCCATTGCCACCAACGGTCCGTTGTCCTGTATTCGACCGGTAGTTACTTTAACGGCAAATTCTAATGAGCCGGTGAGCTACAGCTGGAACACGGGTGAGACTACGGCGAGTATCTCAGTGAGCGCACCCGGCCAGTATTCGCTAACCATAACGGCAGCGAATGGCTGTACCGCGGTCGCGACGAGCACCGTCATCAGTAATACGGTTGTGCCAGTAGTAACTGTATCGGTAAGCAACACGATCACGGTGAATCAGCCCACAGCCACGATTACGACCCAGGCCAGTGATGGCGTTACCTACCTGTGGAGCAACGGAGCGACCACGCCAAGCATCACTGTCGTCAGCGCCGGTACGTACTCCGTGACGGTGACAAGTCCTAACGGGTGTACGGCAGTCGCTACCACAACGGTAGTCAGTGATACGGATGCGCCTACGGTGACGGCCAGCGTGAGCAACACCTTGACCTGCGCCCAACCAACGGCTACTATATCAACAACGGTTAGCGGAGCTATAGCCAGCTATCTCTGGAGCACGGGCGAAACGACGTCGAGTATCGTTGTGAGCACAGAAGGATTGTATTCAGTAACGGTAACTGCACCGAACGGAGCCACCGCTGCTACAACAACAGCCGTCTTCAGCAATACAGTTGTACCAACTGTTACGGCATCGGTGAGCAACACCCTGACCTGCGCTCAGCCCACGGCGACGATTAGTACGACGGCTACGCCTGGCGCTACCTATCTCTGGAGCACGGGAGCGACTACCCCAACCATCCTGGTAAGTGCGGCCGGTCCGTACTCGGTAACGGTGACCAACGCTAACGGCTGTACAGTTGCCACTACCAGCACGGTGGTGAGCGATACGGTCGTGCCGCAAGTAACGGCTTCGGTGAGCAACACCCTGACAGTGGTTCAGCCCACGGCGACCATCAGCACCACGGCTAGCCCAGGCGCTACCTACCTGTGGAGCACGGGTCAGACCACCCCAACCATCTCGGTAAGTGTAGCTGGTACCTACTCGGTAACGGTCACTTCAGCCAATGGCTGTACGGCTACAACCACGATGGAGGTCGTCAGTGACACGGCTCCACCAATGGTCACGGCCAGTGTGAGCAACACCCTGACCTGTACCCAACTGACGGCTACGATTAATACTAACACCACACCAGGCGCTACGTACTTGTGGAGTACGGGGGCGACCACCCCAAGCATTTCGGTGAGTGTAGCCGGACCCTACTCGGTGACTGTGACGAGTGCTAATGGAGCTACGGCTACGACCACCACCACGGTGGTCAGTGACACGGTTGCCCCTGTCCTGACGGCCAGTGTGAGCAACACCCTGACCTGCGCCCAGTTAACCGCGACGCTGGTAGCTACGGTACCGGGCAACGGCGTGAGCTATGCATGGAGCACGGGCGAAACCACTTCAAGCATTGTGGTCAACACGGCCGGTGCCTACTCGGTGACGGTGACGGGAGCCAACGGCTGCACGGCGGCTACGACCAGCACGGTGGTGAGCGATACCGTGGTG
>NZ_BAAGZD010000035.1:0-993 GCF_054778895.1 Spirosoma fluminis | reverse complement strand
TGCTCGGCGTACTGTTGCAAGCCGTTCTGGAAGATCTGGGCGTAGGATGCGGCAGCGAAGGCCATCAACGCTGCGCTAGTTAGGATTACTTTTTTCATTGAAATGTACTGATTTGGAAAAGTTAAAAAGTATAACGTTTTTAGATAAACTCACCAGTTAGTCTATCTAATCGCATAGTATACTATAATGAAAATAAATTGTTCTGTTTATTTATCTATTAATAAAAGTGAGCTGAAGACTGATTATTCATCCCGCTTGTTTGATCCTTTTTCAACCTATTGAGTGTGACGTACTATAATAAAAATAGGTTTTGGAATGGAACTGATGCTAGCATCAGTTCCATTCCAAAACCTATATGAATACTTGCGAAGTAACTTTTTTGAAATTACCTACTTACGAATAAAGGCTAATTTTTTTTAGGTTGACCTTTATTATCTCGTTTCCCAGATTTTTTATCCGTTGGGCTTTGGCCACTACTTTGATGAATGTAAATTGAGTTGCTGCCATTTGTCTGATCGATCTCCACATCGCTATCACCTGACTGGCTCACCGTAATACTTTGTCCGGTTGCTTCATCACCCTGACTGACAATAGCTGTGTTGCCGTGGCTGATCTTAGCTACGTTGCCACTCCCTGACTGAGTAATTACCGCTCGGTTTGAACCATCGCTCGACTGACTGACTGACGAGCTGTTGCCCGTCCCGCTCTGCACGATTGATATTTCTTTCCCATTACCCTGTTGGCTAATCACAGCGGTGTTCTGGGCCTGGACAGCGGCCGTACCTAGTAAGGTAGCTGCCAAAAAAAAGAGTGATTTCATAAGCTTGTTGTAGAGGTAACCTTTCCGAGCAACGCCTGAACTTAACGAAAAAACCTGAGCCTTGTGTTCAGGCTCAGGTTTTCGTTTGTTTCTCAGCTCGCCTTAGTTGGCGTTCTGCACCACGTTTTGCGTGTTGTTGTTGCCATTCTGGGTGTAGGAGTACACCAGGTTGG
>NZ_BAAGZD010000034.1:0-1877 GCF_054778895.1 Spirosoma fluminis | reverse complement strand
CGTTGGCTGGTTGATCGTTAGGGTGTTGCTCACACTAGCCGTCACCGTTGGGGTAGCCGTGTCGCTCACCACCGTGGTCGTCACCACCGCCGTACAGCCGTTGGCGCCCGTTACCGTCACCGAGTACAGGCCCGTTGTGAGCGTCGTGAAGCTGCTGGCATCGGTCGTGAAGCTACTTGGTCCTGACCAGATGAAGCTGCTACCGACTGGCGCGTCGGGTACCGATACGGTCACGACAGGCTCAGCGCAGGTCAACGTATTACTTACCAAGGCCGTTACTGCTGGCACCGCTGTATCACTCACGATCGTTGTAGTCGCTACGGTGGTACAGCCATTTGGTGCCGTTGCCGTTACTGAATACAGGCCCGTGCTGCTAACCGTTATCCCCGGTGTTATTTCGTTCGTACTCCATAGATATGTTACGCTCGCATTTGCCGTAGACGAGATGAAAACGGTTGGCTGCGCACAGGTTAACGTGTAACTGGCACCAAGCGTTACTTCAGGAGTTACCGTATTGCTCACCACGGTCGCGCTGATCGAGGCCATTGCACCATTTGGTGCCGTTGCCGTCACTGAATACGTACCTGCCACACTCACCGAAATGCTGGCCGTGGTCTCACCCGTACTCCACAGATAGGATACTGGTGTGTTGGCAGTTACGCTAATCGTTGCGGTTGCCGTTGCCACAGCACAGGTTATCTCGTTACTCACACTAGCCACCAGCGTCGGCGTCAGGGTGTTGCTTAGCACATTTGTTGTCACCGCTGCCGAACAGCCGTTAGGGGTAGTCACCGTCACTGAATACAGACCTCCTACGCTGACAGTGATCGTTGGGGTGGTCTCACCCGTGCTCCATAGATATGTAACGCCCGGAGTGGCTGTCGTACTGATCGTTGCGGTCGGCTGATTAAGCGTCAGTACGTTACTGGCCGCAGCCGTTACTTCCGGCACCGATGTGTCACTGACCACGTTTGTCGTCGTAACTGCCGTACAACCGTTAGGGGTAGTCACCGTCACTGAATACAGACCGGCACTAGCGGCCGTAATCGTTGGGGTGGTCTCACCCGTGCTCCACTGATACGTCACGCCTGGCGTGGCCGTCGTACTGATCGTTGCGGTCGGCACGGCGCAGCTTAACGTATTGCTGGCCAGAGCCGTTACTTCCGGTACCACCGTATCACTGACGACCTCCGTCGTGGTTGTAGCCGTACAGCCATTGGCTGAAGTGACCGTTACCGAGTAGGTACCAGCTACACTCGCTGAAACCGAAGCGGTCGTCTCTCCATTACTCCATAGATACGTCACGCCTGGTGTGGCCGCTGTGGAAATAACTGCCGTGGGCTGGGCGCAGGTCAGGGTGTTGCTCACCGAAGCGGTTACCGTTGGGACCGCTGTGTCACTGGTGACGGTCGTCGTCACCACTGTGCTACAACCGTTGGCCCCCGTCACCGTTACCGAGTAGGGACCGGCCACACTCACCGAGATGCTGGCCGTGGTCTCACCCGTGCTCCACTGGTAAGTCACCCCTGGACCAGCCGTGGTGCTGATGGTAGCGGTTGGCTGCCCACAAGTTAAGGTGTTGCTCACGCTGGCGGTCACCACCGGTACTGCTGTATCACTAGCCACTACCGAGATCACTGAAGCCGTAGCCCCGTTCAGACCCGTTACCGTTACCGAGTAGGGGCCGGCTACACTCACCGAAATCGAAGCGGTCGTCTCACCCGTGCTCCACAAGTACGTAACACCCAGAGTAGCCGTCGTACTGAGGGTGGCCGTCAGGGCTGTGCAGCTTAGGTCATTGCTCACACTGGCCGTGACGGTGGGCAGCGCCGTGTCACTGACCACCGTGGTGGTGGTCGCTGCCGTACAGCCGTTGG
>NZ_BAAGZD010000033.1:0-552 GCF_054778895.1 Spirosoma fluminis | reverse complement strand
GTTGAACAACAGTTGGCCACTGCGGATCGCCCTGAAGCGTAGTGACCAGGGTATTTTTCTTGATGTCGCTCATCGTCCAGCCCGTAGCGATGGCTTGTTTAAGATAGGTAAACGCCTGCTGCTTTTGGCCCACTTGTAGCGCCAACTGCGTGGCCACTTTGTAGTCCCTTGAAAAGACGAACTCGTAGCGATCAAACACCTGTTTGTACAACGCGAATGCCTCCTGATAGTGCTTGCGGGCAATAAGGTATTGCGCCCTGGCAATGGTTTGATGATAGGTTGTGTAGTCGTTTTGATCGGCCTGGCCATGCAGATTTGCCGGGAGGAATGCACCGAAGCGAACGGCATTCAGAAGAAGATACAGGGTAAGGAGGTGATTCATACGAGCGGTTTTACCATCCAGACGCAAATAGGGGTCGGGCGGTTGTAAGCCGTTAAGAAGTTTTAACAAATTAGTGACTGCTGCGGGCATGCGTGTCCTCTTTCTCGATTCTTCTCAACCCAACGGCAGCATAAAGGCAGATGGATAAACTCGTTCGTCTCACGCGGGAG
>NZ_BAAGZD010000032.1:0-1372 GCF_054778895.1 Spirosoma fluminis | reverse complement strand
GCCATCCAATCCATCGGCGTTAGAGCCGGTGAACTGCAGGATGGTCGCCTGGTTACCGCTACCCGTCGAGCTTTGGTTGATCACTGCCTGACCCCGGATCGAACCCGACGACTGGATGATTAAGCCAAACGAACCTGAACCGGCTGATTGATTGATAGTACCGGTATTAAAGCGGCCTTGCTGAGCAACAACTGCATTGTGACCTACACCGCCTGACTGAGTGATGCTACCCGTGTTATCGTTAGATAAAAGCCCAATGGTAAAGGCTTGTCCGCCAACGTCAGTTAAGGCGATAGTGTTACCAGCTGCATCTTCAACCGTAGATTTACCTTGGCTGATGCGTGCATTCAGGTTATTGCCCGTGGTCTGGTCAATTGTGGCTGTATTGCGATTGGTTTGAACAACTTCGTTGGTAGCTAAACTTGTGCGGCCCTGGTCAATCAAAGCACTACTGTTTGTCACGCCAACAGCCTGATTAATAGTTGCCGTATTGTCCCTGCCATTACTTTGCCCATTTTGGCCAGTCGCGCTGTTCTGCACTACCTGCGCAAAATTGTTCTGACCATTCTGGTTAATCGCGGCTACGTCTCCCGACGAGTAAGAACCTCCGCCAAATCCCTGATAAATATTAGCGGTTCCGTTCAATGTTGAGCTACCCTGATTAATGGTTGCCTGGTCCCCATCACTCTGTCCGTTAAAACCTTGGGCAATTACAGCCGCGCTACTTTGCCCTGCCTGGGTTATACCCGCAGTACTTCCGTTATCGCTGCCTAAAAATAGGGCACCCTGAACAATCTCAGCCGTGTTATCAACATTCGTTTGAACAATAGCCGCTGTACTTCCAAGTGCTTCGCCCGATTCAACCCCTTGTCTAATTGCAGCTGTATTGTTAACTGCCGATTGGAGGATGCTGGCAGTACCTGCCTCTGAACGACCTGCCGAAATTGCTCCGTCTCCATCGACATTATCAGTGGCACCTTGATTGATTGTAGCCGTTACGTTACTAGCTATCTGAGTTATAGTTGCGACGTTCGAGATTGACTCGGCAATACTACCGTAATTGCTAAAGCTTACGTCGCCCGCGTTCGCTCTGCCCTGATTGATGGTAGCGACAGCGTTTGTAGCAGCAGTACCCGCTATATTCTGGCCGCTAAAGCCTTGAAAGATGAACGCATCGTTGTTGACCGACCCGTTGCTTTGATTAACGGTTGCGGATAATTGAGATCCATTCTGATAGATTTCCGACCCGTTGCGACGGCTGTTGTTGTTCTGTTCCAGGAGAGCCACGTTGCCCTGACCTTGTTGCAGAATACCGCCGAAGTTACCGTCATTGGCCGCCGAACCAATCGTAGCTGAACCCGATACACCACCA
>NZ_BAAGZD010000031.1:0-21674 GCF_054778895.1 Spirosoma fluminis | reverse complement strand
GTAAGCCGTTAAGAAGTTTTAACAAATTAGTGACTGCTGCGGGCATGCGTGTCCTCTTTCTCGATTCTTCTCAACCCAACGGCAGCATAAAGGCAGATGGATAAACTCGTTCGTCTCACGCGGGAGCATTATTTGAGAATAATCAATTCCTATTTCCAACAGGATATAAATTTCGGATTCAAACGAAGGACTAACCAGGCTACTTGTCGAATAGCCTATTTAGATGAATTTTAGGTACAGGAGATACAACCAACGGAAACTTTTCGAGCACAACGTTGCTGGTATCCAAACCGAAACCTTTCTCTTCCGACAAATTGATTGATTTTAACCAAAAATGAATCCCCATAATCAACCGCTCCCCAAACGGCAGTTCATTGTCCTGACTTAGGTATTTTTCGGTAACCACAAAGGTAAAGTCACCCACTACCTTCCTGCGTTCCAAGCTTTCGTAGCGACTAATAATGTTTACTTCCTGGGCTCGAACTAACTCGTCAACCACATGCCGGAACAGTAGACTCAGGCGTGGCTGAACCCGAAATCCCAGAATGAATTCGACGCGAATAATGTCGTCAGCAGCGATGTGTTCCACTTTATAGTCCATTCGATACGGATCATCCACCGTATCCACGTGCACAAACCAGTAGATGTCAGCCCGTTTGGGTCTACGCTGTAAAATCGAGTAGATGATTTTATGTTCAATTTCCTCGGGATTGTCGGCACTGGTTAGAAAAACCAGATGCGTAGCATACTGAGGTATTGACAGGTCATGACTCAACTCCTTGAGAAGTGGTATATAAGGATCCAAACGAACGAACTCTACGTAGCGATTTTTAATCTTTCGGGCTTTGAACCAAACAAACATGACCACAACTAAAACACCACTCACGCAAAGGGCCACGTAGCCACCATGGGGAAACTTATCCAGATTAGCGACTAGAAAACTGCCTTCGATCAGCAGATAAACGCCCAAAAACAAATAGACTAGGACCCCTGCCACCCAGCGCATGAATAAATAATTGGCAAACAGAACGGTAGTGGCTAGCATACACAGTGTTATAGCCAGACCGTAGGCGGCTTCCATGTTGGTGGATTTTTGAAAGTAAAGCACAATCCCACAACAACCCATAAATAACAAGACGTTGATGCCTGGTAAATACAGTTGACCTTTGACTTCGGAAGGATACTTAATGCGCATTTTAGGCCAGAGGTTCAACCGGATGGCTTCGTTAATGAGCGTAAATGAACCACTGATCAGGGCCTGACTCGCAATAATAGCTGCACTAGTGGCAATGATAATTCCGATCAGCAGAAACCATTCCGGCATTAGTTTGTAGAATGGGTTAAAGCCAGCCTGAATCATCGCTTCGCTAATCGGTTGTCCGTTTCGATGGGACAAAAGCCACGCTCCCTGACCTAGATAATTGAGAATCAAACAGATCTTTACAAATACCCAGGATACTTGGATGTTACTGCGGCCACAGTGTCCCAAATCAGAATACAACGCTTCTGCTCCCGTCGTACATAAAAATACGCCCCCCAAAATCCAGAACCCCTGCGGATAAGTGAAAAGCAGATAAATACCGTAATAGGGGTTAAACGCCTTGACGATACTAATGTCATCGGCCAGGTGAAGCAAACCCAACGCGGCCAGCATGATAAACCAAAGCGACATCACCGGTCCAAACAGCTTTCCGATGGAGGCAGTCCCAAATTGCTGCAAAAAAAACAAGGCACTGATAATACCCAGCACGATACCGACAATCGTATAATCGGTGATCCCATGCAGCGACTCAATGTTTCGCAACCCCTCAATGGCGGAGGTGACTGACATCGGTGGCGTGATCATGCCATCCGCTAATAATGAAGCTCCACCAACAATAGCCGGGAACACCAACCATTTGCGTCGACGTCTAACCAGGGCGTACAGCGAAAAAATGCCTCCTTCCCCCCGGTTGTCGGCTCGCAGGGTTAATACCACGTATTTAAGGGTCGTTTGCAGGGTAAGCGTCCAGATGACCAACGATAAAGATCCCAGGATCAACTCGTCCGTTACTAGTTTACCCTTTAGAATGGCGTTTAGCACGTACAGGGGGGATGTGCCAATATCGCCATAAATAATACCCAGAGCTATTAACAGACCAGCGGCCGATACTTTGTTGGTTGAATGCGTACTCATAGTGGTTGATGAACTCGAAGCAAAGTTTAATTCGTCCGGTTTAAGCGTGCAGACGATCACAGGATGCCACGTCTAATTACTCCCTAGTGGATTTGTTTTGACCACGGATGAGTAGGCCGTTTTCGCACCTTATCGATTTAGCCAGCCTTTGAAGGCAGTGGCTTTTTCTTTGCTGATGATGATCTCCGTGGGGGTATGACTACCCGCTATCACTTTCAGTTTTCCGTTAAAATAGTTATGAATACGTTGGATCGAATTGACCTGGATAATGTACTGCCGATTGGCCCGGAAAAAATGACCGGGATCCAGTTCGGCTTCCAGTTCTTCCAGCGTCAATGGAATTATCATTTGCTCTCCACTCATCAGGTGAGCAAACGTGAGTTTAGCTTCCGAAAAAAAATAATCGACGTCCTGAACCCGTAGCGTGATATAGCCATCCTTATAGGGCAAAAGAAAGCGTTGCCGGAAGGGTTTGACTTGTGCTTTATAAAGCGCCATCAGCTCCGCATATATACTAGACGGGTCAGGTGCCAACTGAGCGGGATGTAGTTGCTCAAACTTAGTCAGCGCTCGGGTCAATTCATCCGCATCTATTGGTTTGAGCAAATAATCGATGCTGTTTACCTTAAAGGCCTGCATCAAATATTCGTCGTAAGCCGTCGTGAAAATAATCGGGCTTATCACGTTTACTTGAGAAAAAATATCAAAACAGATCCCATCCGCTAACCGGATATCCATCAAAATCAGTTGCGGTTTAGGATTCGTCTTCAACCACTGAACACTCTCCTGAACCGTACCTAAGATGGCTACGATTTGATGATCGGGGTGAATCGTCTGCAATAGGCGCTGGAGACGATTAGCGTTTGGCTGTTCATCTTCAATGAGGAGTATACCGAGTGCACTCATAAGAAAAATACAAGAAGTAGTCGATCAAGTATTTGTATTGGCTTTGTTACCTGCTGATATGGCTTTATCGTTTTTATATCACAGGTTTATACGTAGGAAATTCTAATAAAGGGAGTTCCACCTGGAAGGTGCTATTTTCTGAACATACAAATGGAACCTGACTCGATAGGATCTGGTAGCGATTTTTAATGTTGGCTAATCCCATTCCTAACGAAGGAAGCGGATTAGAAAAGGGCTGTATATTATTAGACACCCCTAAGCATAGTCCTTTCGTATAAATATGAATGTGTAACGGCTGCGCGAGAGTCGCTCGATTGTGCTTAATGGCATTTTCGATGAGCAACTGAACCGTAATCGGTGGAATCCAAAGCGAATTCAGCGGAGGGCTTATATCTAGTTTGATCTGTACCTGATGGCCATGCCGAATTTGAATTAAGTATAAGTAGGCCTTGACAAACGCAATCTCCTCTCGCAAGGGAACCAGATCATGCTTTACATTCTGGATCATGTACCGATACACCTTCGAGAGGTTGTCTAAAAACAGTGACGCTTTTGGACCATCCTCCAGAATGAGCTCGGACAGCGTGCTAAAATTGTTGAACAGAAAGTGCGGATCCAATTGCAGTTTGAGCGATTGCAACTCCGCCTGTAACGCACTTTCTTTTGATTCAAGCGCTTTTATTTTCAAGTCGGCCGCTTCTTCCAATGTGGATTTCCAGCGTTGTAATAAATAGTAGCCCGTGTACAGGCCACTCACCATCAGGGCTACGATTAAACTGACGATAAAGGTTTGATAAACCTCCAGCGTTTCCTGAAGGCTTAACGCAGCCGGGTACACCAATTTGTAAACCCGATCTTCAAGCGCCAGTATAACCACGCACGTCAGCAGGGTGAAGACCGTTTGCAACAGAAAACGGGCTAACGGGGCATCTGACCAGGGGAGACGGCGTTCCAGACCGCGGGCAATCCCAAGGCTTCCTTCACTGATCAGCCAGCTAAAGAAAAAGCCAATGCCTAACTCAATCGCCCATTCCTTAGGCAACATCTGGATGTAGTATTTCCAAATGATACCCGTTGGATTTAACAGAAACGAGAGGACCTGAATGGCCAGGTAGACAAGTGGAACTAAGGCCAATCGCCAGTAGCGCGGGTCTATATTCTGGGTGGGGATTAAGCGTCCGTGGGTCATATGTTGAGCGGTGGCTAAACGTTACTTCCATCCCCCACCAAGGGCCCGGTAGAGTTCGACAGTGACAGCCACTTTATTCCGTTCGAGCTGGGTTTGGTCCAGCCGGGATTGTAGAAAGTTACTTTGAGCTGTAATAATTTCTAGATAGTTTGCCATGCCATGTTTAAACAACAACCGGGTTGAGCCAATTCCCTCTTCTAACGCTTGACGTCGACGAGTTGCAGCCTTTAACTGCTCGTCCAGTTTCTGGTAAGCGATTAACGCCGTAGATACCTCGGAGTAACCCACCAAGACAGCCTGCTGAAAAGTCAGAGCGGCTTTGTCCTGCTCCAGAGACGCCAGTTCATACTGCGTTTTGAGCTGACCCCGCTGAAAAATAGGTTGCGTCAGGCCACCAATGGCATTCCAGAAGAGGGAACCGGGTATGCTTAGCCAGTTCGATGCCTGAAACGTACTCAACCCACTTTGTGCCGTGATGGTGAGCCGGGGATAAAGGGCAATTTGAGCTAGGCCGGTCCGGGCGACCGAGACCCGCAAGGCATTTTCAGCCGCCCGAACGTCAGGTCGGGCCGCCAGCATCGATACGGGGAAACCAGCTGTTGGGTTAAGTGTCAACTCCGCATGGGGCTGCCTCTGCCTGATCACACTACGAGCATATTGACCGCAGAGCAGACGCAGAGCGTTCTCCTGCTGGTTGATACTTTGTTCAATTAGGGGAATAAGCTGCCGAGTCACTTCTACTTGCGCACTAGCTTGTTGGATAGCGAGTGAGGTGGCTTCACCCACCTTGAATTGGGCTTGCGTGATCAGTAGGGTGGTGTCGCTCAATACCTGGCTCTGGAGGGCAATGGCGCGTTGTTGATCAAGCATCAACAAACTGTAGTAGGCACTGGCCACATCGGCCACTAACCGGGTTTGAATTCCCCGTTTTACTTCCTCGCTTTGCAGCAACGTATAGAGGGCTTCTTCCTTCTGACGCGCTACCCGTCCCCACAAATTTACCTCCCAGTTCAGCCCTACATTTGCGGTGAAATCGTTGATGGTTAACTGGCCGACAAAGGCTTCGTTTCCCAGACCCGCAAAGCTGTTGCGGGCGGACCGGACACGGCTTGCCTGAATTTGCGCCGTTAAATCGGGTAGGTAGTTAAGCCGAACCTGTTTAAGGCTTGTCCGGGCGGACTCCATGTTTTTGATGGCGATCTGCAGGTCTTTATTGAATACCAACGCAGTATCGATTAATTGTTGAAGGACTGGATTGGCGAAAAAGTCCCGCACGGGGGGCAAGGGCAGAGAGGTTGTGTCCAATCGCTGTTCCTGACGATACGCTGTCGGCAAGTTCAACTCAGGCCGATTAAACTCTTTGCCCACCCGGCAGGAGCATACACTCAGGATCAAAAAGGGAATGAGATAGCTAATTTTCATGAGGGTCTGTATCAATCGACGTTACTAACCGACTGACGTTGTCTTTAGGCAAGGCAAGCCGGTTAGGATGGGTGAGTTTGCTTACACGGTTTCTGGTATGGCTACCGACTTGGCGATTGGCTTACGACTGATTCGTTCCTGAAGTGACTGAAAGAGGACAAACAAAAGCGGAATGATGAGTAGGCCTAGGACCACGCCGGAGATCATACCACCGGCCGCACTGGTGCTGATGGAGCGGTTCCCAACCGCTGAAGCACCGCTGGCAAACATAAGAGGCACCAGACCCGCAACAAAAGCCAGGGAGGTCATCAGAATCGGCCTAAAGCGTTGTCGGGCCCCTTCCACGGCGGCTTCCACGAGCGTCATTCCTGATTGGCGAGCCTTCAACGCAAATTCGACAATCAAAATGGCGTTTTTGGCTAAGAGGCCAATCAGCATGATTAAGCCAATCTGTACGTAAATATTATTGGTGATACCTGCCAGGCCAATGGCCAGGTAGACGCCTAAAATTCCGGTTGGGATGGATAAAATAACGGCTAAGGGCAACAAATAACTTTCGTACTGGGCTGAAAGCAAGAAATACGTGAAGAGGACACACATACCAAAAATGAACACCATCTGTCCGCCTGATTCTTTCTCCTCCCGGCTTAGGCCACTCCATTCATAGCTCAGTCCCGTAGCTGATTTTTGACGTAATAGTCTTTCCGTGGCGTCCATGATCTGGCTATTGCTGTAGCCATCTTTGGCCATGATGTTCACCGTAATACTGTTGAAGAGGTTGTAGCGATTAATGACTTCCGGGCCGTACACTTTATGCAGTTTCACCAGGTTGCCAACGGGAATCATCAGGCCGGTATTATTTTTTACAAATACCTGATTAAGCGATTCTTCGTCCATCCGGTATTGCCCTTCTGCTTTGATATTCACCCGGTAAAATTTGCCAAACCGAACAAAATCACTCGACTGGGCACCGCCGTAAAAAAGCTGAAGCGTCGTCATCACATCGCGGGGTGTGGTTCCGAGTTGAAAAGCTTTATCGGCATCCACGACCACGTCAAACTGGGGGAAATCAGTGCGGAAGGTAGTAAAGGCGGATCCAATGGAAGGGTCTTGGTTCAGCTCACTCACGACCTGCTGCGCCTTTTGGCTGAAGGCTTCCAAACTCCCTCCCGTTTTATCCTGTAGAACGAGTTCGGCCCCATTGACGCTGCCAAACCCTTCCACGGGGGGCGAACGGAATAAGCTCAACTCGCCTTCCTTGACACCCTCTAGTCGTTGCGTAATGGCTTCCAGGATTTGATCCATGTCCTGGATATCACCCCGATCTTCTTGGGGTTTCAGCCGCATAAAACCTAACCCATAGGATGGTCCTGCGCTGTTACTGAGCAGATTATAACCCGAAATACTGGTCACCTGTTCCACCTCAGGCATTTTTTGCAAAGCCTGATCAATCCGGTGGATGGTACTAGTGGTAAATTTCAGGTTATTTCCCGCGGGTAGTGACAACGAATACATCAAAAAGCGATCATCTTCATTGGGCACAAATTCTTTAGGTGCCCAATTCATCAGTAAAAAAGCCAGACCTGTTACCAGCGTCAGGAGACCAACGCCAAGCCATCTTCGGACCATAAAAAACTGGATACTGCGAACGTATCTGGTCGTTAGCTGGTCAAAGCCCGTATTGAAGGCGGTAACGAAGCGTTGCTTGAAATTCTTCTTTAGTATTTCTTGGTGCGAGGGTTTGAGAAACAGAGCACACAGGGCGGGACTTAACGTGAGGGCATTGACGGCCGAAATCAAAATGGCAATGGCTAGCGTAAAGGCAAATTGCTTGTAAAAGACGCCCGCCGGGCCACTCATAAACCCTACGGGAAGAAATACGGCGGCCATGACCAGCGTAATAGACACAATGGCACCTGTAATCTCCTGCATAGCCGAACTCGTCGCTTCCTGGGGCTCCAAGTGCTCGTTTTCCATTTTGGCGTGTACGGCTTCAACAACGACAATGGCATCATCCACGACAATTCCAATGGCGAGCACCAACGCAAAGAGGGTTAATACGTTAATCGAAAAGCCAATGAGTAGCAAAAAGAAAAACGTCCCAATAATGGCGACGGGTACGGCAATGGCCGGAATTAGCGTTGAGCGCCAATCTTGTAAGAACAGGAATACGACAATAAATACGAGCACAAAGGCTTCAATCAGCGTGCTTTTCACCTGATCAATGGATTGATCGAGCCGTTCTTTGACGCTTTGAAAAATATGATATTCAATGCCCTTAGGAAACGACTTACTCACCTCATCGAGCGTTTTACGAACGGCAATTTCAATCTGGTTGGCATTGGATCCGCTGATTTGCTGAATCGCCATGGTGACGGCCGGTTTGCCATTTTCTTTATTGTCACTGTCGTAAAACGCAGAACCGAACTCGACGCGGGCCACATCCCGAATGCGTAACATGGAGCCATCCGCGTTCGCCTTTAGGACAATTTGCTCAAACTCCTCGGGTTTGCTCAGCTTTCCTTTATACTTAATAATGTATTGCAGCGGAGCTTTCGATTCTTCGCCTAGCTTACCCGGCGAAGCTTCCAGGCTGCTATTGGCAATTGCCGTCTCAATATCCTGAGGGACCAGGCCGTTAACCGTTAACTTTTGCGGGTCCAGCCAGATGCGCATGGTATAGTCTTTGCCGCCGAATACCTGCACATTACCAATGCCCGGAATCCGTTTTAGGGCCGGTATCAGATTTATTTTGGCGTAGTTTTGCAAAAACAATTCATCAAATTTGGCCGAATCCTGACTCATCACGTTAAAAAACATGATGTTGCTATTTTGTTGCTTCGTCGTGGTAATACCCGCCCGAATGACTTCAGCCGGAATCTGGCTATTGACCTGCGCGACGCGGTTTTGCACGTTAACGGCGGCTTGATCCGGATCGGTTCCCTGATTGAAAACGACCTGGATACTAAATGAGCCATCACTTCCTGCGGTGGATTTGATGTACTGCATCTTTTCTACCCCGTTGATGGCTTCTTCCAGGGGGGTAATAACGGAACGAGTTACGCTCTCACTGTTACCACCAGGGTAAGCGCCAGCTACGTAAATGGTGGGCGGGGCAATGTCGGGGAACTGAGTCACCGGCAGACGAGTCAGCGAGATAGTACCCAGCAACAGCAGCACAATTGAAATAACAGTGGCTAGCACGGGTCTATGAATAATCTGTTTAAGCATACCAATCGGATGATACGAGCTGGATGATTCCAGCCATAGACGAGATGAAGACGTTAGGTATGGGACAATTAGCGCTGTATCAGTTCTCCCTCAGTAACAAGAGTCGCATCCTTGGCAACAATGCGATCCCCAGCCTTGAGTCCCTGGGCATGAACATAGTTATCACCGCTTTTACCGTTGACGGTAATAGTTACCCGTTGGGCGCGGTTATCCTTGTCAAGACGAAAAACATATATCTTGTCCTGAATGTCGGTCGTTGCCTGTACAGGCACTAGCAGCACATGTTGCCGGGTTTCCGGCAGCACAATACGGCCCGTATTCCCCGAACGAAGTAAATAGCGGGGGTTATTAAAGACGGCCCTAACACTGATGCTTCCCGTGCCCGTGTCAAATTGACCATCGACCATCTGTACTTTACCCGGCTGTTCAAAAGGCTTTCCGTCAGCTAGAATGAGTTGTACACCAGGAAGGTGTTGGATGGTTTGGGTTACTGGTTGGTCCGATGTCCGACTAAGCTGGAGAAAATCCTGCTCAGTCATCGAGAAATAGGCGTAGACCTGGCTAATATCGGATAGCGTCGTTAAGGGCAATGTATCCGTTGGAGAAGCCAGATTTCCAACTCGCTTAGGGATGCGGCCAATATAGCCACTTACGGGTGCTTTGACGAGGGTAAAGTCCAGCTTAATCCGGGCCGAGGCTACGGCTGCTTGTTGCAAAGCGACGTTGGCTTTGGCCGTTTCATAACTGGCTCGAGCCGTTTTCAACTGGAACTCGGAGGTAACCCGGCTTTGACTAAGCTCGGTGAATTTCTCCACCTCCAGACTAGCCTTTTGACGCTCTGCCTGAGCGGCTTCTAAACTGGCCTGAGCGGTGTGGAGCTGTTCGAGGTAGGGCGCATCTGCAATTTTAAAAAGAGGTTGTCCAGCTTTAACGAATGCGCCTTCTTCGACGTATATTTTCTGGATATAACCTTCCGCCTGCGGTCGGATATCCACATTAATTTTACCTTCAATACGGGTGGGGTAATCTTTTTGAAGCGTTACCGAGTTTTCCTGCAAAGTGAGTATAGCCCGTTTTTGAGGGACCGCTTGCACTTGATTGGTTTGGGTATCAGCCGAAGATTGGCAAGCCTGAAGGCCGACGAAGCTACTGAGCAATAGCCCAACAAAAAAGAGTATTTTATAAAGATGAACCTGTTTCACTAATAAAGCAATTGATTATCTCAAAGGTAGGATGCCCTTTGTGGAACGAGCGATTTTAGTTACCCAACCATCCAAAGCAGCTACTCAAGCAGACGAATCGTTCACTCATCTGGCCCGACAGCAGTTTCTGCCCTGACAGAGCGCGTTAGCGTGGTCGGCATAATGCTAACGTCAAGCTTTGAACATTGGCGTGCGTTTCCTTAATACTACCTATCTCGTTAAACGCCCCTTTTAAGGGTCGCTTACCGAATCCTAGCCATTCGTGTTAAGTACAGCTAGACTGATTCTTAAAAAGTTATCTCACAAATCAAAGCCTCACGTTCAGCGGTACACCTGAGTTTAAGAGACAGATTTTTCACTAATGACAGCAGCCGCCGACCGTGAGTATTCGAAACGCTCCGTGACGTACTAACTACCTAATCTTGGTTACTGCCGTGCGGATGCGTTAAGGACGTTCAGAATTGAAAGAGTAAGCCAAAATCGTCCAGGAGCGGACTGATAATTCGTTTACTTCTCTGTGCAGGTGGTGTTAAGCGATACGCCGTTTTTAATACCGCTATTCTGGTTGCGATACTTATTCATATCCGTAGTACAGCAAACGTCCTCTTTGTAAGAGGTACTAGTTGAGCCGGCTTTAGCCAGGGTTGTACAGGTAAAGCACTGTTTACCGATTCCGAGGAACTTACAGCCGGTTAAGGCAAAAAGAAGGGTGTAGGTAGCTATTTTCTTCATGGTCTATACTTAAACTGAGATGGTCTAATTTATCGGCACACTGGACTTGCTTAACTTCGCAAGACCATGCAGCAATCCAGCAAACCCAAAACTCGGCGAAAATATGATGCCGACTTCAGAAACGAAGTCGTTAAAATGTTGGTTAGCGGCCAGACTGCCGCCTATATTTCCAAGGCCTTAGGCGTTTCAGAGAATCTGATCTACCGCTGGAAAAACCAGAACCAAGGGGTAAAAAAAGCAAATGGTGAGCAAAATGAGCTAGCTCTGGAAAATCAGCAACTCAAGGATCGAGTACGACAATTGGAAACCGAGCGCGAGATCTTAAAAAAAGCCTTGAGCATTTTCAGCCGACAGACCTGAAGTTATACTATGAACTCATTCATGCACTGGCCAATACGTTTCCGGTCGAAACACTTTGCTCTGTACTGGAAGTGAGCCGGACAGCTTACTATCGTTACCAGCGGGGAGATAGCTACAAACCAACGCTTGAAAAGGGAAAGAAACAGCAATTGATCGAACAGGTTTTCGCCGATCATAAACGACGTTATGGGAGCCGACGGATTGTGGCTGAATTGAAAGAGCAAGGCCATGAAGTGGGACGACATCAAGTGCGGACACTTATGAAACAAGCTGGTTTACAGCCTATTCAACCTAAGTCGTTTGTGCCTCGCACGACGGATAGCACTCATGGAAAAGGCTACTGGCCTAACCTATTGTTAGATCAACCCTTACCACAAGGCCCTAATTTGATTTGGGTGAGTGATATCACGTATCTGCCGTTGACGAATGGAGAATGGGCCTATTTAGGCTCCTGGATGGATCTGTTTTACCGGCGAATTGTAGGGTGGCGCGTCGATGACAATATGGAGGATGACTTGGTTATCATACCCCTGCATAACGCCTTGCAATCTCGCCAGCCTTTACCCGGCTTGATTACCCACTCGGATCGGGGTGGTCAATATGTATCGAATGATCTGCACGCACTAATCAGTTTATGGAAGATCAGGCCCAGTATGAGCCGAGCCGACGACCCTTATGACAATGCTTTTGCGGAGTCATTCTGGAGCCGCCTGAAAGCGGAATTATTGGAAGGAGGTACATTCCTGAGTGTGGACGATGCTCGAACTGAAATCTTCGAGTATATTGAAATGTACTACAATCGGGTGCGCAAGCATTCGTCGCTGGGTTACAAAAGCCCTGACCAGTTTGAACAGGAGTATTACACTAAACTTGCAAGTTCAGTGTACCGCTAAATCGGACCACCCCAAATTAACGGTATCTCTTTATAGTAAAAAGTTGGCTTAGTATCTAGGAATCTAACAAGTGTTAATGTGCTACCAATCGGTGATGCAGAATACACTTTTAACAGAAAGGGTGAATTACTGGGTATTTCACTCTTAAATTCTTTCTTGTCCCAGTCTACGAGCATCGTGGGTAGCTGGATGGTTGCTGTGGATTGAGCCCTAACCAGGCAAAAGGACAGAACCACTATAAGCAGGGTAATTAAAGTTTTCATATGGTTTAGGGATGGGTATAGCTTGGATAGAGTCGGTTTCCAACCGTTTTCGAGTTAACCGGAAAAGTACAGGTAGTACCTGGAGCAGTCAACGGGAAATCTCCGGTTTTACGAAAGCCAAAACAATAGAATTTCGAGCTAGGTGTGCTTAGTCATTCAAATGTGTTCCAGAGATAATAGTAAGGCAGCTCATAACGCATCCCAAGTGGCTTACTGACTAACACCCCTTTTACGTCAGCTTAACCTTGGCCGCAGCCAGCAGGGCCAGCAGCTCGGTCAAGTCTTCGGGCTTAATGAATACGTATGACTTGGAATCGAAGCGCTCGAGCTTCATAAACGCGGACCAGCCCTTATCGCCACTAAAGCAGCCGCACTCGAACCCGCCCCGGCTGCGGTAATACCCTTCGGTATAATTGGCGGGTTTGGATTGCAGTAAATCGGTTTGCAGGTAGTTGATCGACTTGATCAGCCCGTCTATCTCATCGGCATCCAGAAGGGCTAACTTGGTATCAGCGCCCAGACTAGTGTAAGCCTCGTACTCGAAGCGGAGGGCTTTGGTCTTTTGCCCACTGATGATGTCGGTGAAAGTGGCAATCTGGATTTTACACTTCTTCAGTGTACCGACGTCTTCGTATTCACGCTTGATGAGCGTACCTGATTTCTCGGAGAAACGCTCGGCGTTGCTGAGTTCTTTCTCGGCTTCTATCGACTTTTTAGCGGTTTGCTGAGCGGTAGCGCACAACGGAAGGAAAAGTAAAACAAGGAGAAGGTTCTTCATTAAAGGGAGGTTTGTTTACTCCCCCAAATATGCACACTTGCTAATAACCACCTATGTCGGATCTAGGACAATTGTTGTCGGGTTTGAGACAAAATCACGCGAATAGTACCGAGTGAGGTAAGTAGCCCTGTAGGACGCTCGTTTTCAACCCTATAAAGCTTATATGCGCTTTACTAGTGGGTAGATCTTTAGATCAATCAGCCGAAGAGTTGTTCGGCGCTAGCAGCTATTTGGTGATAAATATATTTACAGTATCCTGTAAGGTCGAATCTTTAACCTTAACGGTTGCTGTTGCTTTGCCTAAAAACGTTGTGTCAGATATGGCAAATGTGGCAGAGGTGGTACCAGTGTCATCACTGCTTTGGTTCTTACTACGGTACACAACTGACGGAATTGATGTACTACTACCAGGCTTAGTGACAATAAATTCTACGTTCGTGCCTACCGTCGGGATCCCAAGCGTCCGAGTAAGCTTAGCGGTAAGTGTAATCTCTCCTCCAAATGAAGCTTTAATGGTAAAGGCGCTAGCGGAAAGGCTGACACTAGTTGGAGGTGCAGATTTGAAGGTAACGGTGAGCGATTTTTGGGCAGTAAGTTCACCAGCCTTTGCTTTGATGACAGCTGTTTCTGGTTTGGTAGAGCTTTTTAAGGAAGCAGAGGCTATAAGTTTGATTTCATTATCTTTAAAAACTGGCACCGCTTTCACCATTACCGTTGTTTTCCCTTCTTCGACAAACGTTCCGGCGCTGGTAGTGAATGTAACATCGCGCTTGCTTTCCTTCGTATCTTTCATAAGTTCAGCTTCGATGGTTAGCGTCTGGTACCCATCGGCGCCTAAATCCTGATCTGTTGTAACAAATTTTACGGCGTTGTTAAGCAGTTCCGGGGTCACTGTATACGTATCAGGATCCGAGCAGGATAACAATGCCCACAAAGCTGCGGTAAGGAGAAGTAAGGCTTTTTTCATTATTTGAATAAATCTACGATACCCCCAAAAAGGTCTCTCAACTCAAGATCGAAGGAAGCGCCGATGAAGGGAGCCACACTTGTTTTCTTGTTATCTAATAAAGGATTTGCATCGAGCGACTTGTACCAAAGGCCACCAATGGCTATTTTTCCAACATTGCTCAACCGAAATCCTATACCTGTTACTAATGATTTAGAACCAAACAAATCTTCCCGCTGATTTTCGGCTTTAATTGAAGACAGTGTTAACCCAGCCATGAATGAAAGTCGATGCCACACAGTTTTATGGCGTACGAGCTTAAAGGGAATATCCTTATTTATTGATCTGAAATTGATGTGAAAGCCGATATAAGGGGCAAACTCAATTGAAGATCGCACATCTCTCCATTGAGCGCCAGGCAAAGCTAGAATAACCCCAAAATCAGGGACTATTCTAAATTTACTTCTAGTTTTAAAATCAAAAACGTCGGTTGTTCCATCAGTAGAATTGTTTGCTTTCTTAGTTAAATCTAAATATTCATTCAAAATTCCAGCAAATTTTAATTTATCTTTATTTATAGCGTTTAATTCCTCAAGTGATTTCTCTAAAATTTCAATATACTTTTTTAGATCAGATGAAAGTTTGAAAAAATTTAATTGAACTAAAGCTCGCACGGAAAAACCAGTTCCCATAAATAGAGATGTATTAGTGTTGCCTAATACATCGCGCTCTTTGTCATATTGCAAATCACTAAATTGTCGTACTATATCTAAAAGGGAAATTGATTTCTTTATTATTTCAATACGCGCTTCAAACGATTTTTCGTCTATTTTATCAGTATCAGTTGTGTAATTGATTGGTATCAATCCTTTAACAATATCTAAGGAATTTTTTTGTGTACTTAAATTGTCAATTACTAAGTATAGATCGTTTTTCTTTTCACAAAATGGGATTGTATTAATTTTACCATTTTTTTCGCAGTCGAAACTAATTAATTGATCTTTTAATAGGTTAATTGCATTTGATATATTATGAGAGTTTAATTTGTCTATTGTGGATAAATGTACATTAATGTTATTAACCAGTTCTATAAGAGGAGGCCTAACCACTATCCCAACGTCGTCTACTTGTTTTGGATTATCAGGAGTTAAGCTGTTTCCGTTAAACAAATAATCTTTTGAAATGAATGCAACAGTAGATGGAAGTCCGTTTTTAGGATCATCTCTATTTTCGTAAGAAGTAATTCTATAAAACTTATATTTTTCCCCCGCCTTCCAAGCGTCATTTGACCAATTTTTACCCTTTGTGAATGGTGTTGTTGATCCAAATTTATTCGTGGCTATTATATTTTTAAAGTCGAAAGTACCTTTTATGTAATTTGTTCCATTTAACACAAACTTAAATGGTAATCTCATAGATATATTAGTATCTAAAGAATTGTTAGAACTAGGGATTATATATATATTTTCATTGATAACAGAAGTGCGAGAATTTTTTTTAATAAGATCTAATTCTGACCAAGTTATAACTCTCTTAAAATCATCAAACGTAAAGTTAAGATTTTGCTCTCCGTTAAGTTCATTAGCTTTATTTATACTAGCGAATAATTCATTTGCTTTATCCTCTTTATTATCAATTATACTATTTACTATATCTATTGCTGAATTAACTATTGAGCCATCGCGTCTGATCAAAGAAAATCTATATTGTTGATTTGGGTTAAGTGGTGGTACATTTACTGTGATTGTAGTTACACCCTTGTTTATTTTTGACTTATTAAAATTGCGAGCTTCAATTGTGTACAAGGAATAATTTGCATTATAGTTATTACGTAAATTTCTTTTATAATCACGATAATACTTAACATTTCTAAGGAAGTTTTTAAATCGCTGTGTATAAATTTTTAATTTCTTGCTCTCAGGTACGGGGTTGTACAGATAAGACTTTAGCCTTGGCTTAGTGTATATATCCTTATAAGGAATTAAATATTCACGCCTTGATATGGGCAGATACTGTCCGTACTTATCAATCTTATAAATAGAGATTGATACAGGGGGGTCGGTACTTGGATAAGATAATCTGAGAGGGAACTGTTGATCAAATGGGAGGTTTTTGTTCAACATGTTTGAGTTGGTATCAATCTCAATGACTGTATCGGTCTTGATGAACTGTGCTGCGCCCGTTTGTGGAAAAGACAGCGTCATAACCAACAGTATATACCACAGGGCAACTTTTTGCTTGGTTGTAGTATGCACCCAGTTATCCATTGTAGTGACTCTTAGATGAAATAATTTAATTTTAAAAGTGCTAAGTACTGACGTTGATTTGAGTCGTTCAAGGGGAAAACTCCCGTTTTTTCGGAGGGAAATTACCTTATGTGAGCGTTTTACCTGACTTGAAAGCGTTGCCACATAGTGCCAAATTCACGTTTGCCATTTAGTAGTTTTCGAATTTGGGACAAAATCCCTCGGAGATAAGGCACTCTTCCCCCTCACGAGTCAGGCAGGCCAACGCTTTGTCCGAACGGCTCATGGTTTCTCTATAAACAGTTGAAAACGTGCTTCCTATAGTGTACATAGCCAATCCAAGAAATTTATTCGTTTACCGACGCACAAAGCGGCCAGGTTTAATCTAAGCAATCTATTTGTTTCGTATTTTAGCCAATCGATCATATATAAGAATCTTCGATCTATGCAGCACATTATCCGCACTGTAACCAAAGAAGTTTCAAAATCAACTGTCGTGAAAAGCGTAGCGGCCGTGCTCGGCAGTTTGGCTACGGCGATATCGTTATTGGAGCTGGAACCCCTTCACCTGGCCCTCTACATCAGTGTTGCGGTCCTTGCCATTGGGGCTATCTTTTATATGAATGGCCGAACGAAACACATTCCCGTCCTGGCCGATCCGGACTACGCGCCCGAGTACGAAGTACGTTACATCGAAACGCCGGCGGAGTTTAGCCAGGTCGACGATTTGTACCAGTACTGTTTCAAGAGTTCGAGTATACCCACCGAGGTGATCAAGGGCTGGTGGCGGGCTTATGAAAGTGGACTTATCGGGTTATTTAAGGACAACGAAATCATTGGCGCGCTGAGCATCTGGCCCTTGACGGTTGACGTATTTGAAAAACTAAAGAATGGCTATATCCAGGAACGGGAGATCGAACGCGGTCAGATCGACGCCATAACGAAAAACAACTGGTATGTATCCGAGATCGCCTTGGACCGGTCTACGTCAAATTTCCAGGACAAAAAGAACCTAGCCTCACTGATCTATTTTACGATCGAGCACTTAGCGAAAGAGGCTAATAACAACTTCCCGGTTACGGTTTTAGCGTTAGGGTATTCGCCCGAGGGCAAACGTCTATTAATGCGGGCTGGCTTCAAGATGCAGTTGTCGGCTAAGGAGACCAAGGATAAGCAGGATCTGTTTAGCTTGGTAGTTAAGAGTCCCTCTGACTTGATCGCTGTCCAGCAGAAGTATCAGCGTATACTGAAAGAGGATTCGCTTGACCTCAGCAAAACGGTCATCATAGCGCCAAATTCTGTCGATACGGACAAAGCTTAAGTGTTCTGGGCTTTTTAACGATTCCCCTGCCGATCCGCTAATAGCTTACAGTGGCTGCGCAAGTCATCCCGTTTGCGCACGAGCTGTTGAATATCAAATTGAAATTGGATTAACCAGCTCGTGCTCACGACTGAAAGTTTGTCCGTAGTGACTTCCCGTTCAATCCGTATCCAATGCGCAATGACTAGGCCAAAAGCGGCTAAGCGTTTAGTTTGATGCGCTAGTTCTTCTGAAGTATGATCCTCTAAAAACATATACCTGGTCAGCCTTGTCCGCTGGCTTTTTGTTGTCATGTGCTCGTGTTCGCCAAAACAAAGAATAATACTTAAGGACCAAAAGGAATATCTTTTTATCATCGAACTTCCCGGCTACACCCCCTTCACTGGTAGAAGATCGGCCACAACTTGATCGACGGCCCAGCTTTTTGCGCACATCCTAATGAGACTATGGCTAGACTGGCGTTTGTACTTCGCTGCGAGTTTTGGGCTGCGCAGATCACGCGCCTGGCTAAGCGTACCTCGGTAGTAGTCAAATCATAACTAACCGGTGTTCTAGGTCGTTGTAACCACGTAAAAAGATCAATTGATTACAATGCTTGCTTTGCCAGCTTTTACCCTTGTTTACGTATGACCGGCGACCAACTGCCCCTAGGCGCTTTCCAGCCACTCAGTGATCAACTGGATATCACCATCGCGCTCCAGGCGGCCGGACTGGGCATATGGGACTATAACCCGCTTACCAATCAGGTTCGCTGGGATGAGCGCTGCCGGGAGCTATTCGGCATAGGCCGGGGAGGTCAGTTTTCGTACGAGATTACCCAGCCCTTCATTCACCCCGATGACGTTGAGCGGGTCAATCGGGCTTTTCAGGCGGCACTTAGTCCCCAGTCAAGCGGGAACTATCAGATCACCTACCGCACCATCGGGGAAGATGAGCGTATCCGCTGGATTCAGTCCACGGGCCGCAGTTACTTCAACGAAACGGGTCAGCCCGTCCGGTTTTCGGGCGTTGCTCAGGACGTTACCCAACAGGTAGAGGCCCGGCAACGGGAATCGGCAACCCAACAGGAAGCCCAGCGGCAGCAGCGTATCTATGAAGCCATCACCGGGAGTACCCCTGACCTAGTCTATGTCTTTGACCTTTCCTACCGGTTCACGTACGTCAATCAGGCGCTGCTTACCATGTGGGGCAGTACCTGGGAGGCAGCCATCGGCAAGAGCCTGCTGGAAAACGGCTACGAGCCCTGGCACGCCCAGATGCACGAGCGGGAAATTGATCAGGTAGTCGTTACCAAACAACCCATTCGGGGCGAGGTGGCGTTTCCCCACGCCACGCTGGGCCGACGCATTTATGATTACTTGCTGGCTCCCGTGCTGAACCAACAGGGAGAGGTGGAGGCCGTAGCAGGCATCACCCGCGACATCACCGAACAAATAGAAGTCCGACAGACTATAAAAGAGAGTGAAGCCAAGCTGCGCTCCATCATCAACTCCGCGCCCACCGCCATCGGCGTGTTTGTGGGGCCGGACATGATTGTTGAAAACCCGAACCAGTTATTGATCGACCTGCTAGGCCAGGGGCCGGATCTTGAAGGCAAGTCATTCCGCCAGTTCCTTTCCGGCGTGGTGGAAGAGGACCAAAAGTTTATTCAGATCATAGACTCGGTTCGCACCAGCGGCCAGCCCTTTGAAGCCAAGGAAGTGGGCGTATTTTTCAAAGTCGAAAGGCGGACCCGGTACTTCAACATTAGCTTCGTGCCACTGCGTGATGAAAGTGGAGCCATCTTTGCTGTGCTGGACGTCAGCGTAGACGTGACGGAACAAGTGGCAGCCCGCCAAAAGCTTGAGGAGGCCGAGTCAAGCCTGCGGGAAGCGGTTGAAATAGCCCAACTGGGTACTTGGAGCATCGATGTCGCCACCCAAGGGCTTACGTTTTCGAACCGGCTAGTTGAGTGGTTTGGCTATGACCCTAAAGCCCGGTCCTATAATCAGGTTATTCCAATCCTGGAAGCGGGCGATCAGGAACGGGTTGGCCGGGCGATGGTTTGGGCGCTCAATCCAGCCTCCGACGGGGTATACAACGAAAGCTACACCGTCATTCACCCTAAAACAGGCCAGAAACGAATCCTGCATGCGCGGGGCAGGACAGTCTTCGACGCTAGCGGAAAGGCCGTTCGGCTCAATGGAACAGCCATGGACATTACCCCCCAGCGAGAACTGCAGCTGGCCTTGGAGCAACAAGTCCAGCAACGCACTGAGGAACTGGCTGCGGCTAACGAAGAACTAATGGCAACCAATGAGGAACTGGAGTCTAACAACGCAGAGTATGCAGCTATCAATGAAGAACTGGAGGAAGCCAATCAGTTGCTGATCCGTTCTAATGACAACCTGCAAACCTTTGCTTATGTGGCTTCTCATGACTTGCAGGAGCCCCTGCGCAAGATTCAGCAGTTCGGCGATCTACTCAAGAGCCGCTATGCCGACTCGGTGGGGGAGGAGAGGGACTACATTGAGCGCATGCAACTGGCGGCTAGCCGGATGTCCACCCTAATCAAAGACTTGTTAAATTACTCGCGCATCTCCACCCAACGCGATACCAGCGGCCCTGTCCCATTGGATGATGTGTTTAATTCTGTGCTGTCTACCTTAGAACTGACCATTCAGGAAACAGGCACTCAGGTACGGGTTGAGTCGTTGCCCACGGTGGTGGGTGATGCATCCCAGCTAGGTCAGCTGTTTCAGAACTTGTTGGCAAATGCGCTTAAATTTCGCCGTCCTGACGCTGTGCCTCACATTGAAGTCAAGGCGAGCTGGCTGGCGGCTGAACACCTTCCAGAAGGTATCAAACCAAGCCGCAATGCGATCGCGTACCACCGCATTGATGTGATTGATAACGGGATTGGCTTTGATGAGAAGTACCTGGATCGCATCTTTCAGGTGTTTCAGCGGCTCCACAGTCGAAAGGAGTTTGCTGGGACAGGTATTGGACTGGCCATCTGTGAAAAGGTGGCGGCTAACCACGGGGGAGCCATTACGGCCCACAGTCAACCGGGTCAGGGAGCCACCTTCAGTGTCTATCTCCCCGTTTAAGGATAATCGACGAAACAGGCGTCAACCTATCAACTAGTTCATGGTACCTTTCTTTTAGCCAAAGAGCACCGGCTTCATTACCCAATAAGGCATCCGCCGTAGCCAGCTGGTACTTGAAGCAAGTACTTTGTTTAACTCAGCGCTTCGATCAATAGCTACCGAAAGCCGTTTAGCTGCTGAGCCGCCAAGCGACTGCCCCGGCTGCCGGCCACGTTGAGTACCCGGACGTGATGCTCTTCTAGCCAAGCTGCCAGCTGATCCGCTGTTGGATTGATCAGACAGGGCTTACTGGCCTGCTGGTAGGTGTCGAGCGTGAGCTGGGCGCCCCCGGTCAAATTGCCCAGCATCGGGGTAGCTAACACATTTGGGGCAAATCCGCCACGTGAGTATATCAAGTTGCTGTAGGACAATATCTTATGTTAAATATTTCCGCTTTTCCAGGTACTCAGAAAACTAAGATTTCTTTAGGATTCTGTAATGCCACTCGCAACTCACCAGTATATGGCAGTAAAAAGCCTGACCGCATCGCGGTCAGGCTTTTGGCAATTTCATATGAAACATTCTTTTACCAAGAATACTGCCCAAATATAGCTATTTACCTCAAAATGTAAGGATTAAGTAGATAGTTTATGCCACTAAAAGCCATCTATTAACGACCATGCTTCTTTTAGTGACTAAGTAGTAACCTACCCGTCTTAGCAGTAGAGAAATTATTAATGAGCTAGTTAAAAAGCCCTGACCAGATCGGACAGGGCTTTTTTGTTAATGCATAACTAGAACACGCTTAGGGCTTAACGACCTTCACGCTTTGCCGCTGAGCCGGTAGCCCGGCCCCGCCTTCGCTGATCACCTGCAACAGATACAGCCCATTGGATTGCCCCTGCAAGTCCCAGTCAATCGAATGCTGGTCGTTGGCCTGC
>NZ_BAAGZD010000030.1:52892-53810 GCF_054778895.1 Spirosoma fluminis | reverse complement strand
CATGTTTCGCCCTCACAGTTCGCTCGGCGGGCTGACACCCGATGAGGTTGGAAAGGGCAGTGAAAAGAGAATAAATGACCGTCCGATCCTCAATCTTTGAGCGGTCCAGTATTTGGGGGTAGGTCACCGTCCGATCCTCAATCTTTGAGCGGTCCAGTATTTGGGGGTAGGTCAAGACCGTTCGATCCTCAATCTTTAAGCGGTCCAGTATTTGGGAGGATCTCACTAATCCAGCTGGTACAGGTCTAGAGGTATTGTATAAGGGGCATTTAACTATAATAACTTAAGTTGTGTGGTTACAAATAGAACAAGATGTTGTGAGCCAGGATGAAGCCTACCACTTTCAACAAATAGCCTTTCGCCGTTACCGCATGGATGCGCCGGGGCCATCGGCTGACCAACTGGCTAATGTCAGTCTCTATATGACGTCGGGCTTGCTGGCGCAGCCAGTTGGTGCAGTAGTCGTTGTCGACCCGCCGACAATTGCTGCGCCGAATTGGTTGAAAGGCGATTGCACCGGCTTGCGCCAATAAAACCTCCTGAGCGTAGTGATTATAGGCTTTGTCAGCATAAACCTCACTACCAGCCGGTAAATCGAAGCCCAGCAACTCAAAGCCAATCTGGTCATGAGCGCTGCCAGGTGTGAAGTCGAACTCGATGATCCGACCATCAGCCGCCGTCCTCAGATGCACTTTGTAGCCGTAAAAGTACTCGCGCTTGCTGGCGTTGTAGCCCCGGAAGGCTTTGCCTTTAACCAATCGGCAGCGGCTGATGCGGATGTTTTTGCAAACTGGCAAGGGACACGAGTCCACTGAAAAGCGCGTATTTTCAGCCTTAGCCCATTGACTCAGCAATCCCAGCAGTTCATATAGACGATCCTGTAGGCCGTACAACCGGCGGTTGAACTGAGAACGACTG